>JAOAPQ010000900.1 GCA_025462965.1 Bryobacterales bacterium | reverse complement strand
CTGTGTTCTGTCACTGTCCGCTTTCCTTATTGGGCTGACGGAGCCCGATTCGATATTACATGAGATCCGGCGTCGTTATCGTTATAGGACGCAATCCGGCGCAGCAATGTAACAGCATGCTCGATATCGATCAGGCGCTGTTCCGGGTCGCTCGCTTCCCGTTCGATGAACAGAGGGCCGCGATATCCAATCTCACCCAGTTTGCTCACGAAACGCTCAATTCCGACCGATCCCTGGCCCAGCGCGCGCTCCTCGCCGAGCGCGCCCGCGATATGCTTCGCCGGCCAATCGCCATCCTTCGCATGGACCGAAAGGACGCGCGGGGCCAACAGGTCCAGCGCTTCAATCGGATCGCCCGTGCCATAGAGAATCATGTTCGCCGGATCGAAATTGATCCCCAGATTGCCGCGATCGGCGTCAAGAATAAAGGTCCGAAGCGCCTCGGCAGGCTCCTGTCCGGTTTCCAGAGCGAACGACTGGCCGTGGCCGGCGGCATGGTCGCAGACGCGCCGCACCAGATCGCGGATGGCATCGTAATCCGGGTCCGACCGGTTCTCCGGAACGAAGCCAATGTGGGTCGCGATGCTCGGTGCGCCCACCGCCGCGGCGAAGTCGCTCACCTGGAGCATCCGCTGTTCCCGTTCCGCGCGCGTGTCTAGCGGAACGAACCCAACCGTTCGCTGGACCGTCGGAATGTCGCTGTAGCTTTCGCCCGTAAATGCGGCAAAATCGGTACTTACGGTGCAATTGGCTTCGTTCAGGGCGCCCCGCCAGGCGTCCGCGCACTCAAGCGGCAGGTCGCCGGGAATGCACAATTGTGCACAATGCACGTCCAAACGCGAGATTTCCGCGAGCGTTTCCGCCGGATCCCGTCCGGCCCAAATCATCACACCAATCTTCACGTTCCTCATCGTACATGATGCAATTCAGGTCCGCTAACAGCGAGCCTCTCGCCCTCCCGCTTCCGCGATTCGAGCATCAATCGCATGAGTCTTACTGCCAGCGCGGAGTCGGCCGGCGGGCAGCGTTCGGGCTGTAGGCCGTGTGACGCGCAGTCGGCGAAATACGCTAATTCCTCCGCGTAGCCGTCCGCCTCCGGCAGATCGAGCGCGTGGCCTTCGCCCTCCGGACCGAACAACCGGAGAGGTTGTCCTGCTGAGCTGTAGTCCAGCGTTCCGTTCTCGGCCATGATCGTGAACTCCATGCTGAACGGATAGGAGTGCGGGTAAAACCAACCGCCTTCCACCACCACCGGGCCGAACTGTTCATACCGGAACTCCGCGATAATCCAGTCGATCCCAAACCGCATATCCGTGAACCCTGTAGCGGAAATCGACTGCGGAATCCCGAACAGCTTCACGGCGTAGTCCACGTCATGAATCAGTAAATCGAAGACCGCGCCGCCGGATCGCGTGGGGTCGCCCAGCCATCGGCTCCAGGAAGGCGCGCCGCACCGGCGCCGGAACATGGCGGATCGCATGGGCCCAAGCGACGCCAGAGTTTCCGCGGCGAGCCGGTAATTTGGAAAAAAACGAAGCACCTGCGCGCACATCAGCACGCGCCCGGCACGCCGGGCTTCTTCGATCATGCGACCGGCGCTCGCCTCATCCAGCGCGATCGGCTTTTCGACCAGCACATGTTTACCCGCGCGCAGCGATGCCACCGCCATCTCCTCATGAAGATCCGTCGGCACACAGAGATCGACGGCTTCCACATTCTCATCGCGCAGGCATTCTCGCAAGGTCGCATAGCGAGCGATACCGGAAAAATCCATTGTTTCGCCCGCCCCGCCGATGTTGCCGTGAATGCCGCTCAGGTCGCCTGAGAGCTTGTTCACATCGCTGCTCACGACAGCGGTCAGTTCCACTCCTGGCAAACTGCGCAGCGCTTTCACGTGGGTCGCACCCATAAATCCCAGACCAACAACGGCGATCTTCACGTCAACATCGTACCGCCGCGGACGTGTTCTGTGATATAGTTCACGAAGCTTTGGGGCTTCAGCCTGCCGGCTGTTCTCAAAAATCTCTTTGTTGGAGCTTCTATGTTTCTTGGAACCCGCACGTGCGCACTCGTCTGCGCTGTTTCCGTGTTGATGTCCTGCTATTCCGTTCAAGCGCAAACCAGTTTCGGCCGCATCAACGGCTCCGTAACCGACCCTTCGGGCGCGGCAATCTCTGGCGCTAAAGTCGCCGTTTCCAATACCGAAACTCAGGCCAAGCGTGTGGCGGAGACGGACACGAACGGCTTCTATACCATCACCAATCTGCCGATCGGACCCTACGTGGTCGAAATCGACCAGACCGGATTCAAGCGCCAGGAGGCGACCGGCCTCAACGTAGTTGCGGATGGCCGCCTCACCGTCGATTTCAAATTGCAGGTGGGCGACGTGGGCCAGTCAATCGAAGTGGTTGCACAGACCGGCGAAACACTCAACACCGTGTCCGGCGAGTTATCGAGAGTGATCGAAACCAAGCAAGTGGAGAATCTGGCTCTCAACGGTGGAAATTACGTTCAGTTGATGACCCTGGTGCCCGGCGCTGTCGTGACCAACCCCGACCAGTTCAGCGTCACCACCAGCCTTTCCGCCACGAATCAAAACATCAACGGAAACCGAAGCGATTCGCAAAACCTCACGGTGGATGGCGCGTTCAACCTGGTCGCCGGCAGCAACGGCAGCCTGATGAATAACGTAAACTCCAACTTCATCCAGGAAGTGAAAATCCAGACGTCCAACGCCTCGGCCGAGTACGGGCGGACCGCCGGCGTCGCCTTCAATGTTGTCACGAAGAACGGCACGAACCAGTTCCACGGCTCGGGTTTCGAAACCTTCCGCAATGACACCCTTGACGCCCGAAATTTCTTCTCAGTCACGAAAACCAAGCTGCGGTTCAATGACTTCGGCTACACGATTGGCGGCCCCATCAAGAAGGATCGCCTCTTCTTCTTCTATGGCCAGGAATGGAAGCGCCTCCGCCAGAGTGCCAACCCTTCTCGCGTCACCATGCCGGATTCCGCGCTCCTGTCCGGCAACTTCGCCGGACTGTCCCAGTTGTTTTATCCAGGCACGAAGACGCCGATCCCCAACAACGGCATCTCTTCGCTCATCACAACGGACGGCAAGGCCATCGCCAACGTCTACAGGCTGATGGAGAAGCGGGCGTCATTCTACAACGATGCCAACGTTACCAATAACGGCATCCTTCAACCCGACAACCCGCTCAACTATCGGCAGAACCTGGTCCGGCTCGACTATCACATCAACGACAAGAACACGGTCTACGGACGTTGGGTGGAAGACAGCAACACGTTGATCGATCCCTTCGGAACCTTCTCCGGTTCGAACCTCCCCACCACTCCATCGCAGCGCAGCCGCCCGGGTGAAAGCTTCCTGATTGCCGAGACCTGGCTCGTCTCCGCGAACATCATCAACGAATTCCGCGCCAACGCGAGCTGGGCCTCGCAGAACATACCGCCTTATGGCGATGCCTGGCAGCGCGCATCCTATGGCTTTGCGTTCCCGCAAGTATTTCCCAACGGCGCAGGGAACTACCGGAACGGCATTCCGGATGTTTCCATTACGGGTTTTTCAAATTTCAAAGGGCCGGCTTTCGCACTGCACTCGCCCTCCACCGACATTCAAGTGGCCGATAGCGTCTCCTGGATTCGCAGCGGACACATCATCAAGGCCGGCGCCGCCCTCATCCGCGACCGCGTGGACCAGAACGGACGCCCTGTCTACACCGGCAACCTAACCTTCAGCACGAGCGGCAACAGCAACACTTCCGGAAACGCGCTCGCCGACGCGCTGATGGGCAACTTTCGAACGTATACCGAAGCCAGCGCCGACCCCATCGGCTTCTTCCGCTTCTGGCAGCCCGGCGCCTTCATCCAGGACAGCTGGCGAGTAAGCCGCCGTCTCAGTCTCGAGTTCGGTCTGCGATGGGAGCGGATGGATCCGTGGAACACCCAGGCCAACAATATGGCTAACTTTGTGCCCGCGCTTTATGATCCTTCGAAAGCGGTCACAATCGCCCCGAATGGCACTGTCGTCCCCGGGTCCGGCAACCTCTATAACGGCCTCATCCGCGCGGGGAGCGGCATTCCCACCAGTGAGCAGGCAAGAGTTCCGGGCAGCACAAGCGCCCTATTCCAGTCGATCCCCAGCGGCGCACCGAGCGGGTTCTTCCAGCCCGGGAATCTGTTCTCGCCGCGGTTCGGCTTTGCCTACCAACTGACCGGCAAGACGGTCCTCCGCGGCGGGTATGGAATGTTCTTCAATCGCCCGCAAGGCAACATGATCTTCTCTCAGGTCAACGTGCCGCCGATTCTCCAGGTCTCGCAATTTGAGAACGGCAACCTGTCCAATCCCGGCGGCGCCTCCGGCGTGCTCGCGCCCAACGGCAACATCAGCGCCATCGATCCGAAAGTGGTCAGCGCGTATTCAGAGCAGTTCAGTCTGGGGGTCCAGCGCGAGTTCTGGCAGGGAATCTTCGCCGAAGTGACTTACGTCGGCAACCTCGGCCGGCATCTGCTTCGACAACCCAACATCAATCAGATTCCGTTCGCACTAAACACCGCGAATCAAGCGCTGCCCACCAGTCAGCAGCTGCCCAATGCGGCGCTCTATCCGTACAAAGGATTCTCGAACATCAACACGTACCAGAGCGATTCCACATCGAACTATCATGCGCTCCAGGCTTACGTCTCCAAGCGCAAAGGCAGGATCTTTCTCACCGCCGGCTACACCTATTCCAAAGCGTCCGGTGATTCCAGCGGCCAGGGTGACAATCCCGAAAACTATCTGGACCGTCACTACAACTATGGTCCCCTCAGTTTCGACCGCAGACACGCCTTTGTCGCCACTTATGTCTTGCAGCTCCCCCGGCTGGCGGATTGGAACGCGATCGCGCGTACCGCACTGGGGTCCTGGCAGTTGAACGGCATCATTCGCCTGCAGACCGGACAATACTATACCGTCACTGCGAACACTTCCATCGGGACCCGCCGCGCCGACTATCTGGGCGGCGATATCACGGCCTCCGGCCAGCAAACCATTAACAACTGGATCAACAAAGCCGCTTTCGGCGCTGCACCGAGTGACCGTTTCGGCAACGAACCAGTCGGTAATGTCGAAGGGCCGGGACTCCAGTCCTACGACTTGTCCGTTTCGAAGAACTTCCGGTTCCGCGAGCGTTATAACCTGCGCTTCCAGACCGATTTCTTTAACGCATTCAACGTCGCGAATTTCAACGGCCTCAACGTGGTCCGCACCGACAACGCGTTCGGAACGCTTTCTGGCGCCTACCCGCCGCGCAATCTTCAACTGCAGCTCAAGTTCACTTATTAGAGCGTGCACAGACGATCTTTTTTGTCGTCTGTGGTTGTTCAGCAGCAAGGAGAAGGCAGGCCACGAAAGACGATGGCCTACCCCACGAGCTACTTCGCCGCTTCCCGCCTGGCTGGTGATATCCTGCGCGTCGCTCATAAATCCAAGGAACCTGGCGCTGCATCTGATACAATTCCCCGAGCGCGGAATACCCATGCAACGGCGTACGCTACTGAAAACCGCAGCTTTCTCAGGATTAGGCGCGCTCGCAGGCCAGCCCCTGCTCGCCGCCGATGCAGAGATCGAACTCTCCCCCGGTAGAACCGCCACGGAAATAGCTCGCGATATCTACGGCCACTTCATCGAACACCTCGGCGGCGTCATCTACGACGGCATATGGGTGGGCAAAGATTCGAAGATCCCGAACCAGGACGGCATCCGCCGGCAGTTCATCGATGACATGCGAGGACTCGGCGTGCCAAACCTGCGCTGGCCGGGCGGCTGTTTCGCGGATACCTACCACTGGCGTGACGGCGTAGGCCCCGCAGCGAGGCGCCCCCGCACTGCCACTTACTGGGGCAGCAATCTTCCCCCCGCGCTGCACGGCGCCGAGCCCAACTGGTTGGGCACGCATGAATTCATGGAACTATGCCGCGCTACCGGAGCCGCTCCCTACCTCGCGGCCAATCTGGCATCGGGTTCACCCCAGGAATTTCACGATTGGCTCAGCTACTGCAACGCTCCCGCCGGAACCGTGACACTGGCGGATGAGCGCGTAGCAAACGGAGCCCGCGAGCCTTTCAACGTGCGCTACTGGGGCATCGGCAACGAGGTCTGGGGCTGTGGCGGCATGCTCAACCCCAAAGAGTACGCGTCTTTCTACAAGCTTTTTACCAGTCAGATACCGCCGTACGGAAAGCCTTACCTCGTCGCTTGCGGCCCGCGGGGACACTCCGCGGGCGGCGACGTGAACTGGACCTCAGGGCTCCTCGAAGCGTTGCAGAACGAACGGCGGCCCGTCCCCATGTCCGGTCTTTCTCTGCACTTTTACACCGATTTCCGCGGGGCGCGCATGTCTTCCGCCGAATCCACGCCGGAAGAGTGGTACGCCGTCATCAAGGAAGGGTCGCTTTTGGAAGAGGTGATCCTGGACAACTGGGCGGTTATGGGCAAGTTCGATCCTTCGCGCCGCGTGAAGCTGATTATCGATGAGTGGGGTGTCTGGTATGCGCATAGCCCGGAGATAGCTCCCGGTTTCAACCTCGCCCAGACCGTCACCCTCCGCGATGCTGTTGTGACGGCCATGCACTTCGATATCTTCAACCGCCATGCCGACAAAGTTGCAATGGCGAATGTCGCGCAAACCATCAATTGTCTTCATTCGCTTTTCATGGCGCACGAGGACAAGTATGTGCGCACGCC
>JAOAPQ010000138.1 GCA_025462965.1 Bryobacterales bacterium | reverse complement strand
GAGCGATGACTGGAAGATCGAGGATCAGGAGACCGTTACGAAGTCCTTCAATGTCTCTACGGGCTCGAACGGCAAGAAGGTCCTGGTGGATAACATCAGCGGTGCGATTCACGTAACCGGCTACGGCGGCTCGGAAGTCCAGATGACCATCCAGCGCCACACACGCGCCGAATCCAAAGAAGCCATCGAAGAGGCAAAGCGCGACGTCAAGCTGGATATCTCGCAACAAGGCAACTATGTCCGCGTTTACGAAGACGGCCCCTTCCGCGGCAACAACGGCAACACGAATTATCGAGGCGATCGCTACTACGGCTACAACGTCAACTTCGATTACGAACTCCGGGTTCCGCACGATACCGAACTGATCCTCAAGACGGTCAATCGTGGGGACGTCGCGGTAACCCAGACTGCCGGCAACTTTGAAGTACACAACGTCAATGGCGGCATCACGCTCGATCAGGTCTCAGGCTCGGGATCGGTCAACACCATCAACGGCCCAGTGAAGGTTCATTTCGATAAGAACCCGATGCAGCCCTCCAGCTTCAAGACGCTGAACGGACAAGTGGATATCTGGTTTCAGCCTGGCCTCTCCGCCGACATGCGATTCAAAACCTTCAACGGGCATGTGTACACCGACTTCGATGTCACGGCGCTTCCGCTCAAGGCCGGCGAAACGGAGAGCAAGGAGGGCCGGTACGTATACAAGAGCGACCGCTCCACTATGGGCCGCGCCGGGCATGGCGGGCCGGAATTAAGCTTCGACGCATTCAACGGCAATATCCGTTTGCACACAAAACCATAAGCATTCGCCGGAAATTTAAAGGAAAAGAAGATGAGACCATTTACTACAACCACCCTGGCCCTGGCCGCCTGCGCCGTTCTCTGCGCACAGGACATTCCCGGCGACCGCGTCGTGGTTCCCCCCGGGAACTCTTCGCGACCTCGAATGGTGAACATTTCGTTGATGCACGGCGGCATCACCGTGAAAACCCACAGCGCCAAGGAAGTCATCGTGGAGACGCAAACCTCAACCGACACATCGCGCCGGGGTTCCAGAGAGAGGGACCGCGAACCCGCCACCACCCCGGACGGCCTCCGGCGTCTGGATCTTCCGTGGAAATCCGGCCTCGAGGTGGAAGCGGACGAGAATGTCATTACCGTACGCACGCGCCCCAACGGGAACGCAAGCGTTGTTGTTACTGTTCCCGTCAATACCTCACTGAAACTCCACACTCTTAGCGGCGCCATCAATGTCGACGGTGTCCATGGGGAGCTGGATATCGACGCCCTCAACGGCGGCGTAACGCTCGCTAACATCTCGGGCACGGTTCTCGCTCATTCGCTCAACGGCGCGCTCAAGGTTTCCATGAATCAGGTGGATCCCTCGAAGCCGATTTCTTTCAGTACGCTCAATGGCGAGATCGACGTCACGCTTCCGCCCGACATTAAGGCTAATGTCAAACTCAAGACCGACCACGGCGATATCTATAGCGATTTCGATATCAAGATGGATCTCTCGAACCGCGGAGCCGTCACCGAAAAGAACAGCTCACCGGACGGCAAGTTCCGGGTCAAAATAGACAGAACGATGTACGGAACCATCAACGGCGGCGGCCCGGAAGCATCGTTCCAGACCTTCAACGGCCGCATCGCAATCCGCAAGAAGAAGTAAACCCATGACGACCCTGTGGCAGGACATCCGTTACGCACTCCGCATCCTGGCGAAGAATCCCGGCTTCACTACCGTTGCCGTGCTGGCTCTTGGGCTCGGCATCGGAGCGGATACCGCCATCTTCAGCGTCGTCGATAGCGTGATTCTGCGTCCCCTGCCTTACGAGAAGCCCGGCGAACTCGTCATCCTACGGGAACGAACCCAGCAATGGCCGAAGGGCATGTCCGTTGCTTACCTGAATTTCCTCGACTGGCGCGCCCAGAACCAGGCGTTCACGAAGCTCGCCGCCGTGCAGGGCAACGGCTTCAATCTAACCGGCCGCGGTGAGGCCGAGCGCGTGCCCGGCACGAACGTCTCCGCCGATCTCTTCCCGCTCCTGGGGGTGAAGGCGTTCATGGGCCGCACCTTCACCGCGGAAGAAGACCGCGATGGCGCCAAGCCTGCCGTGATTTTGAATCACGGCTATTGGGAACGCCGCTTCCATAAAGACCCGGCGATCCTGGGGCAAGCGCTCGATCTCGATGGCGTCCCGCACACCGTGGTAGGCGTGATGCCGCAGGGCTTCCGGTACCCGCCCGATAATCTGCGCGGCGAAATATTCGCTCCCATCGGACGCGATGGCAGTGGCTTGAAGAATCGCGGCAGCCATCCCGGCATCCAGGTGCTCGGGCGCCTCAAACCCGGCGTCGGCATGCCCACCGCGCTTGCCGCGATGAACACCATCGCCGCGCGGCTAGCCGCCGCTTACCCGGATTCCAACCGCGACCACTCCATCTACATGGACACGCTGCACCACCACATCGTGCGCAACGTCCAACCGGTGCTGCTGGTGGTGCTGGGCGCGGTCGCGTTTGTGCTCCTCATCGCGTGCACCAATGCGGCCAATCTGCTGCTCGCGCGCGCCGCCAGCCGCGCACATGAAATCTCCATCCGCGGCGCGCTGGGAGCATCCCGCTCCCGCATCGTGCGGCAGATGATGACGGAAAGCCTGATCCTCGGCATCCTCGGTGGAGCGCTGGGCCTGCTCATCGCGCTTTGGGGAGTGCGCGAACTCGTTCACTACATGCCCCCCAATATTCCGCACATGGGTCATATCGGCCTCGACCCGCGGGTCCTGGCTTTCACGATGAGCCTCTCGGTCTTAACGGGCCTGGCGTTCGGCGTGCTGCCCGCAGTCCACATCTCCGGCCACGATCCCCAGGATGCCCTTCGCGAAGGCGGGGGTAAGCGCGCCACCGGCGATCGCGAGAAGCA
>JAOAPQ010000129.1 GCA_025462965.1 Bryobacterales bacterium | reverse complement strand
TGAGGAACATCCATCATAAACTCAACTCCCCGTGCGAATAAATTGACCACACATTTTCAGTCTGAAGGAGAGAAGGAGCGGCGCTAACCGCGACCTGTTCCTTTGCGCCGCTGAGCGCGAGCTGAATCTTTACCTTGCTCACCTCGGTGATTTGAACCTGAACACCATTCAAGATGAACGGCTCGAATCCTGCCGCTTGCACCGTTAGGTCATACTTGCCGGGAGCCAGGAATTGTATCGAGAAATACCCCTCGGCATCGGTAGCGAGATCGCGCTTTTCTCCGGCGCCCTGGCTGTTGATGACCACTGCGGCACGTGGTACAAGCGCCCCACTGGAATCGCTCACGGTGCCAGCGATCGCTCCGGTATTGGCTGTCTGGCCGTGCATCGGCAGAGCGCAGAGTGCGACCACGGCGGTCCGGAGCAAAGTGCCGGACACGTTCAACGACATGCTACCTCGTTCCTCCAACAATCACACAATAGCTGGGATCTCCCCTGTGCGGCGTTTCATCGCAGTAATCGAACGTGCGGTCATCTTGGCCATGAGCGACGTACCGGAGTTGCCCGCGCTGTGAATTCAGATGTGGATTCGGACAGAGCCCGTCACCCTGGCGGAACGCGAGAGGGACCAAATCCTGAGGGCACTGGAGAACAGTGGTTCGGTAGTAGGCGGTGCATCGGGCGCCTCTGGGGGTTCCGCGGACGACATTGGTCGACGAAATGCGCAGGCACAGACTTTCGCGTGAGGCAGTACGGGGTGGACCCGAGTGCACGAATGGCTTTCGCGCCCTTCCTCCAGGCACACGTGCCTAGCATTCGGCTACGCAAAGTGTATCCGCGCCGAAACCGGAGCTCCACGATAACGAAAACGGTATCAAACCGGCGGAAGTCCGGCTGTTTTAGACCGTGCCAACAGTAGCGGTTCTTCGAACCGCATGCTCGCAGGAGCCCTCTGCCTGTGAGGCACAGTCGGGCGATTTCCCCATTATTTGTCGAACACAATTTTCGTAAACTTTGAATGTGCCCGGCTGCTGCCCCCGCGACTATTCCATCATGGATTAGGTGTGCTTGGACTTGGAGGACCGCCATATGGACCCTTCACGGTATGGCCTCGAAGTTGTCCGCAAGGATGAGGAATTCGTCCTCCGACGCGAGCACTCGAACCAGCCCGGTTCATCATCCGTTCTTCTGGTAGTTCCTGTTTCCACGCGGCCCGCGGTGGCAACCTTAAGAAAGCTAGAGCACGAATACTCATTGAGGGATGAACTGGATTCAGCCTGGGCGGTTCGGCCCCTGGCCATTGCCGAGCATCATGGGCGTCCGGTTCTCGTGCTCGATGACCCTGGCGGCGAGAGTCTCGATCAATTGCTTGCAGGACCGATGGAAATGACGCAGTTTTTGCGCCTTGCCGTCGGCCTCGCAATGGCGCTTAGCGGTTTGCACAAAAGAGGGCTGATTCATAAAGACGTAAAGCCGGCCAATGTTCTCGTGGCGCCCGCGACAGGCGAGGTGCGGCTCATGGGTTTTGGGATTGCTTCGCGCCTCCCGCGCGAGCGCCAGGCGCCCGCCCCCCTCGAGTTGATAGCGGGAACGTTCCCCTATATGGCCCCCGAACAAACCGGAAGAATGAATCGTTCAATCGATTCCCGAAGCGATCTATATTCCCTCGGCGTGACCTTATACGAGATGCTAACCGGCACTCTCCCCTTGAATGCATCCGATCCGATGGAGTGGGTGCACTGCCATATCGCCCGGCAGCCGGTGCCGCCGTGCGAGAAGTTGAACGCTGTTCCGGCCACGGTTTCGGCAATCATTATGAAGTTGCTCGCCAAGACGCCTGAGGAGCGGTATCAAACGGCGGCCGGCGCTGCGAGCGATCTTCGGCGCTGCCTCGATGAATGGCAAACTCGACACCACATCGATGAATTCCGCCTTGGCACGCACGACACTCCTGACCGGCTGCTGGTTCCAGAGAAATTGTACGGGCGAGAATCCGAAGTTGCGACCCTGGTAGCCGCTTTCGACCGCATAGTGGCCGGCGGCAGGCCGGAGCTGGTCCTTGTTTCCGGCTACTCCGGTATCGGCAAGTCCTCTGTTGTCAACGAACTTCATAAATCGCTTGTTCCGCCGCGCGGCCTTTTCGCCTCAGGTAAATTTGATCAATACAAGCGCGACATCCCATATGCCACTCTGGCGCAGGCCTTTCACGGCCTCCTGCGTCCGCTCTTGGCCAAGAACGAGGCCGAACTTAGCGAATGGCGCGACGCGATCCGCGAAGCGTTGGGCCCGAACGGACGACTCATGCTCGAACTCGTCCCCGAACTGACGCTAATTATCGGTGAACAGCCGCCGGTTCCGGAACTACCGCCGCAAGACGCGCAAAGGCGTTTCCAACTGGTATTCCGCCGGTTCCTTGGCGTGTTCGCACGACCGGAACACCCACTCGTGTTGTTCCTGGACGACTTGCAATGGCTCGATTCCGCCGCGCTCGAAGTTCTCGAGGATCTCCTGACACACGCAGACGTGCAGCACTTGTTGATTATCGGCGCTTATCGGGATAACGAGGTCGATGCCGCTCATCCGCTGGCTCGAAAAATCGAAGGCATTCGCGAGCTGGGAGCTAGCATCCACGAAATCAAACTTGCTCCGCTCTCAGAGCAGGACGTGATGCAGTTGATCACGCACTCCCTTCAATGCCAGCCGGAAGGCGTCCTCCCGCTCGCACAATCGGTTCACAGCAGGACTGCGGGCAATCCATTTTTTGTAATCCAGTTCCTCTCTGCGCTCGAGCACGAGCGGCTCCTGGTTTTTGATCACGCGCGTGGCCGCTGGTCCTGGGACCTCGCCGGCATTCACGCCAAAAATTACACCGACAACGTGGCGGACCTAGTAGTTGGAAAGCTGAGGCGCCTACCGTCCGAAACGCAGGAAGCGCTGCTGCAGTTCGCTTGCCTCGGGAATGTGGCGAGGGTCACGACTCTATCCCTGGTGTACGGCACAGACGAGGCCCAGCTCCATTCGGATTTGTTCGAGGCTATCCGTGCCGAGATGGTCGAGCGGCAGCAAGGCTTCTACAAGTTTATCCACGACCGCGTCCAGGAGGCCGCGTACTCGCTCATCCCGGAACGATTGCGCTCCGAGGCGCACCTCCGCATCGGTAGGTTGTTGTTGGCGCACACTCCTCCGGGGGAGCGGGAAGAGATGATCTTCGAGATTGTCAATCAGCTCAACCGCGGTGCCGGGTTGATTAGCTCACGAGAGGAGCGCGAAGAGTTGGCGGGACTCAACCTGATCGCGGGCCAGCGCGCGAAGTTGTCTGCGGCCTACGCCTCGGCACTCACCTATCTGGCCGCTGGTGCGGAGTTGCTGCCAGAAGACGGTTGGGACCGCCGGCATGATCTCGCATTTGCGCTAGAGTTGAACCGGGCGGAATGCGAGTACATGACGGCCCAACTCGGCCCGGCCGAAGAGCGTCTGACAGCGCTTGCGGCGCGCGCCGCCACTCTCGTCGAGCGAGCTGCGGTGGCCGCCTTACGTGTGGATCTTTACACGACGATCGATGAGTCTGACCGTGCGATCACCGTCGGTCTCGAGTATCTTCGGCAGCTGGGCGTCAACTGGTCGGCTCACCCGAGCAACGAGGAAGTTAGGCGCGAATACGAAGAAATCTGGTCCCAACTCGGGACGCGTGCGATCGAGGATCTGATCGAGTTGCCTATCTTGAACGATCCGGCATCCCTGGCCACTCTCGACATACTGACGAAACTCGCAACCCCCGGATTTATCCTGGATAGGAATCTTCATGCGTTGGCGAACTGTCGGACTGTCAATCTGAGCCTGGAACTTGGCAATTGCGATGCTTCGTGCCCCGCCTACGTCTCCGTCGCGATTATCGCCGGTGCGCGATTCGGCGACTACCAGGCGGGGTACCGTTTCGGCCGGCTAGGCTGTGAACTGGCCGAGCAACGCGGATGGAAGCGCTTCCAACCTCGAACCAATTCATTTTTCGGCGCTCTGGTCATGCCATGCACAAGGCCTTTCAAGAGCAGCCGTGATTTGTTGTGCCGCGCGATCGAAGACGCAAATAGGATCGGCGATGTGGTCTTTGCTATCGGGATCCGCCCCACTCTCTGCGCGAACATGCTGGCGGCGGGCGATCATCTCGTGGACGTGGAACGCGAAGCCGAGCGTGGCCTCGAATTCGCGGAGAAGGCCCGGTTTGGGCAAGTGGTCGGTACGATTGCCGCGCAGCTCGGTTTGGTCCGGACGCTCCGTGGATTAACCCGGCAATTTGGACGTTTTGACGATGAACAGTTCGAAGAGCTAGCGGCCGAGCGCCGGTTCGCCAGCAATCCGAGTCTCCAGCTTGCCGAATGCATGTATTGGATCCGCAAGATGCAGGCGCGCTTCCTCGCGGGCGATGTTTCAGCGGCTCTCCATGCCTCTCAGCAGGCGGAACGGCTGCAGTTGACCTCGGAATCAATCCTAGACGAGGCCGAATATCACTTTTACACCGCGTTGTCTCGCGCTGCATGCTGCGATTCCATTTCAGCCGACGACTGCCCGCCGCATTTGGAAGCTTTGGCCTCCCACCAGCGACAGATCGAAATTTTGGCGCAGAATTGCCCGGAAAATTTCGGAAACCGCGCAGCATTGGTCGCCGCTGAGATCGCACGCATAGAACGCCGTGAGCTCGACGCGGAGCATCTTTATGAGCGTGCCATCCGTTCGGCGCACGCCAGCGGCTTTGTTCACAATGAGGCGCTCGCCTACGAGCTCGCCGCTCGCTTTTACAAAGCACGCGGTTTCGACAAGTTCGCGGATTCGTATTTGATTGAAGCCCGATATTGCTATCAACGTTGGGGGGCGGATGGCAAAGTAAAGCAGCTCAACCACTTGTACCCCCACCTCGAAATGGAAGGGCCGGTCTCGACAGCGACGAGCACGATCGTGGCGCCGGCCGAACTCCTGGATCTGGCCACGGTGATCAAAGTCTCCCAGGCAGTCTCGGGCGAGATGGTCCTAGAAAACTTGATCGACAGGATCATGCGTGCGGCCGTAGAATACGCGGGCGCGGAGCGAGGTGTCCTGATCCTTCCGCGTGGCGACGAGCTGAAGGCCCAGGCGGAAGCCACAATTAGCGGGAACGATGTTACCGTGCATCTGCGAGACGCCCCCCTCGCCGGCACGGATTCGCCAGAGTCGCTCATCCGATATGTAACGCGGACTCAGGAAAGCGTAATCCTGGACGATGCATCATCTCGGAACACGTTTTCTGCCGATCCTTACCTGGTTCAGCATCGGGTCCGTTCCGCTCTCTGTTTACCATTGATTAACCAAGCCAAACTCATCGGAGTTTTGTATTTGGAAAACAACCTGACCCCGCATGTTTTCACCCGCGAGCGGACCACGGTTTTGAAGGTATTTGCGTCCCAAGCGGCAATTTCGCTGGAAAAAACCCGACTCTATCACGATCTCGAAGATCGTGAAGCCAAGATTCGGCGGCTGGTGGACGCCAACATCCTGGGGATCATGATCTGGAATGTTGAGGGTGCGATCGTCGCGTCTAATGAAGCCTTTCTCGAGTTGGTGCAATACGATCGCGAGGATCTGGCCGCGGGTCGCTTGCGCTGGACGGATTTGACGCCGGCAGAATGGCGCGAGGCCGACGAACACGCCTTAAGAAAACTAAAAGAGACTGGGACCGTCCAGCCCTATGAAAAAGAATTGTTCCGGAAAGATGGCAGTCGTGTGCCCGTGCTGATCGCCGGCGCGATGTTTGAAGAAAACGGCAGCGATGGCGTTGCCTTCGCTCTTGATTTGAGCGAACAGAAGCGGGCCGAAGCCGAGATCCGGGCGCTAAGGGACCAACTCTACAAAGAGAATTTGGTGCTGCGGGAGGAAGTGGACAGAACTTCGATGTTTGAGGAAATTGTCGGCACGTCGAAGCCACTGAAAGCCATTCTTTCCCGTACTGCCAAAGTCGCTCCCACGGATTCTACTGTATTCATCACGGGAGAGACCGGAACGGGTAAGGAACTCATCGCGCGTGCTGTGCATAAGCGATCCCGGAGGTCTGAGCGGCCCTTCGTCAGCGTGAACTGTGCCGCGCTTGCACCCTCGCTGATTGCATCCGAGCTATTTGGCCATGAGAAGGGGGCGTTTACGGGAGCGATACAAAGAAGGCTTGGGCGGTTTGAGCTTGCCGACGGCGGAACCATTTTCCTGGATGAAGTGGGCGATTTTCCACCCGACACTCAAGTCGCCCTCTTAAGAATTCTCCAGGAAAGGGAATTCGAGCGGGTAGGGGGCACCCAGTCCATTAAGGTCAACGTTCGCGTGATCGCGGCCACGAATCGTGATTTGAAGCTGGCCGTAGCGAATGACAGTTTCCGGCAGGACTTGTTTTATCGGCTCAACGTGTTTCCGATCGAGGTGCCGCCGTTGCGAGAGCGCAAGGACGACATCCTGATGCTGGTCGAATATTTCGTGCAACGGTACGCGGATCGGGCGGGCAAGAAGATCCGCTCGATCGATAAAAAGACATTGGATCTTTTGCAGGCGTATCAATGGCCGGGCAATATTCGCGAGTTGCAGAACATAATTGAGAGGTCCGTGATTCTCAGCTCTAGTGAGTTTCTTTTCGTCGACGAATCCTGGTTTGCCACAGAAGTTCCACCGCCGGCGCCTCGGGTTGAAGCGCCGGAAGGCTTTACGGGCGAGGGTGATCCGCGGAGCGAGCGGGAGATTATTGAGGCGGCGCTGGCGGAGAGCAGAGGCCGGGTTTCCGGTCCGTCGGGGGCGGCGGCGAAGCTCGGAATTCCGCAGTCTACGCTCGCCTACAAGATTAAGGTCCTTGGCATCAACAAGAGTCGGTTCAGATTCCGCTAAGATCTTCGTCCCGCGTTTTCCAACCTTCCAACCTTCCAACCTTCCAATTTTTCCAAATTTTCCAAATTTTCCAAGTCCGCGAGACGCTGCCTTAATCTAAGGCGCCTTTTTTCAGCCGCTTACAAACGGTGCGAGAGTTGCATTCACGGAGTGAGGGCCGCGGATGCGGAGAGGATGAGGCCCGGCCCTTCGAGTTGCAACGAATTGGCAGAAAACCTTCGCCATGCTAGATGGTTCGAAAGAAGCGCTTAGCGCTCAGGCTAATCAGTGAGCTGCAGAATCGACCGACTTGTCACAGCACAAGACCTTGTCGTCTTGCGAATAAGCGGGCGGCTTATGGCCGAGCATGTGGATACGCTCCAGGGCTTGTTGCTTGAACAGGAAGGAAGGGCTGTGGCTATCGATCTCACTGAGGTTCTTTTCGCGGACCGCGAGGCTGTGAAACTCCTGGCCGTGGCGGAAAACAACGGAACCGAACTCAGAAAATGCCCCCCGTATATCCGCGAATGGGTGACGAGAGAAAGGGCGGACACGAACGCGGGCCGGTCGGAGCAAGGAATAGGAGGAACGGAGGACATCGAAGATGTTTGATGGGAGTCGCGACGCCGTGGCTCGGTATTCGGACAGCACTGGCCTGAAGGCAATTAAGAGAAACTTTGCCAGATGTTGGTGGACGTCGAATCAACGCCTCGACAGGGGAAGAATGGCAAGCCCAACCGCTACCGGTTTCGGTTCCAAGAGCAGAACCGAGTTTCCCATTCCCGGTCCAGCCCTCTAGGAGACAACAAATGAATAGATGTTCTTCTTTGAAAACTACTTCGGGCGCCGGCATCAGCGGAACCGCCAAATCGCGCAGACGCTCGGGTCGTTGAAGCGAGCCGTGCGCCGTCACAGACCGAGCGGCGATGAAATTGGAAGTAAGGTCCGAAGGAAGGGCGGTGCCCTCGTGCTTCAGGAACAGGCGACAACGCCGCTCGCGTTGTGGTAGACGCCCATCGCGAGATCATGTTCCATGTCCATGCCGTGCGGCCCGCTTTCAGAAAAACGAGAAAAGAGAATGAACACAAAGGGGAACGAAAATGGCAAGCATAAGCGTAGTAAACTGCGGTTCCGTTTCGAGTCTCTCGGCGGGGGAGGTGGTCCGGTGGGGTCGGGGTCGTGTGGAGCCCGTTAACCAACAACAGTCCTCGCAGCTCGATCAGCGCTGGAACGAATTTGAAGGGATTGTAGGGTCGAGCCGAGCCCTCCGTGAAGTATTGGAGCAAGTTCGCACTGTCGCCCCAACCAACTCCACGGTTCTCATCGAAGGGGAAACCGGTACTGGCAAGGAACTGATCGCGACCTCCATTCACGCCAACAGCAGCCGCTGCGATCGCCCCTTCGTCAAGTTGAACTGCGCAGCGATTCCTCTTGAGCTGCTGGAGAGCGAGCTCTTCGGCCATGAACGAGGCGCCTTTACAGGGGCTGTGGCGCAGAGAATAGGCCGATTTGAGGCGGCGCACGGCGGGACACTGTTCCTGGACGAAATTGGGGACATGCCTCTGGTCTTGCAGGCGAAGCTATTGCGGTTATTGCAAGAACACGAATTCGAGCGGCTCGGGAGTACGCATACGCGCCGGGCTGATGTACGGATTGTGGCGGCGACGAACCAGGACCTCGCCGGGCTGGTAGCGGAAAAGCAGTTCCGATTGGATCTCTATTATCGCCTGAACGTTTTTCCCATCGCTGTTCCACCTCTTCGGCGGCGCGTTGAAGACATCCCGATGCTGACAGCGTATCTTGTCCGCCATTACGCCGGGCGTATGTCGAAAGAGATTTCGAAAATCCCGAATGCCGCGCTCGACGCTCTGAAACGTTATCCGTGGCCTGGGAATATTCGAGAGCTGCAGAATTTTATCGAACGCGCGGTCATCTTGACCAAGGGCGACGAACTCGATTTGCCCGCGCTGCCAGTTCAGACGTTGATGGGGACAGAGCCCGTTACCCTGGCGGAATGCGAGAGGGACCAAATCCTGAGGACACTGGAGAACAGTGGTTGGGTAGTAGGCGGTGCATCGGGCGCCGCTGCCCGTCTGGGGGTTCCGCGGACGACATTGATCGACAAAATACGCAGGCACGGAATTTCGCGTGAGGCAGTACGGGGTGGACCCGAGCGCACGAATGGCTTTCGCGCCTTTGCTCCAGGCACACGTGCCTAGCCTACTCACCTGAGGGAAAATAGAGGGGCCTGGGCCGTTTTTTTTTGATCATCGGCCCAGGGGCGCACAACGTTGTTAAGGTCGACCGCTTCACTTCCCTTGCAGCCGTTTGGCGGCCGAAACACCATACGACGGTGAGCGGAACAAAAGAACCGGGTCATTCGTTGCGGCGATACCGTCGGCGATCACGAGCGGATCATAGTTGATCTTCTCGCACCCGGCGCCGCTCTGGTTCATCGCGGATGTGATCGTCAGGGTTCCCACCTTCAACTCTTTCCGGTCTTTTGGCCACAGGATTGTCGGATCGTCCTCGGGGTCGCCGGGTTGGCCGATGGTCAGTAACATGTCCCAGCGCACAGGTCCCTGTTGTGCACGCTTGATCAGCGCTTTCTCAAGAAAGTCCGCTGGCTTCGACGCCAGTTCCGCACTCGAGAGTTGCTTTTCGCCGTCTTCCGGAACGAACCGCCATCGGACCAGAGTAGTCTTGTTTTCCCGGTTGATGAACTTGAAGGTGTGAATGCCGAAATAGGCACTGTTGACGTAACTGACGGGCGGATTGTCGGCGGCAAGAAATGCCGCCTGTGCCGAATTATCCGGGTGGCTTGCCGCGAATACCTTCACCGCTGCCGGATCTGGCTTGCCCGTCGCCGGATCGGGCTTCAGTGCCAGCATCTTGTCGAGAAACGTTCGTGGCATAGCGGCGAAAAACATCGGCGTGTTGATCATCGTCATGTGCTGGAGGCTGCCATTGGGTAGCCTGAATTCCAGAGCCATGCCCCTCGGACTCCTGTCTGCGTCGGGTGCATCCGGGTCTCCCCCGGCAAGCGAGAAGCGTGCCACAACTTCTAGTGGTTGCCCGGAAAACAAGGCTGATCGCGACCAAGCCGCAGCCTGCGGCGTACCGACAAACGTACCTAACGCACATGTACCCTTGGTGTGATTGCGACGCTCGCCCGGGTGCACGCCATAGGCCCCTTCGAGAGCTGTCACGACTTGTTCGCCTGCCACTTTCTCTTGCTCCGGAGCGACCGGCGACTGTGTTTGCGCCGGGCACCTGACTACCGTGAAGACACAGAGTAGTTGCAGGAGGCTCGTTACTGCATTTTTCATTCTTAGTCCATCCTTTCGTCGTAGCTAACTTAGCTACCGCGACCGCGATAAATGCAGGTCTTGTGCCGGGGGCAACTGGCAACTATGTTGTTGCAGTGGAAGGTTTGGGAGGTGCGACAAACACCGGCCGGACGTCAGCGATCCGACTATCTGTCGTGTTGCCGACTCGCTTCCGGGCAGCCGGACCCGGTAACCTGAATCTGATGGATCGGCAGAGCATTGAGGGAACGAACAAGTGCTACAGCGTTACCGGCTGTAACAGGTTTATCCGCTTCAGGCCGCCGACCTGGACGAAGCCCGCCGGCTTTGCGTTCGACTTCAATTACACCTTGTCACACTCGATCGATAACTCGTCGGTGGCCGAATCCGGCGCCGCCGCCTGGAAGACATCCCGGCGCTGGTCGGACATTTTGTACGCAGATATGCGCAAAGCATGGCCAAACAGATCGAGAAGATCAGTTCGAATGCCATGGAGGCACTTGTGCGTTATCCGTGGCCCGGAAACATCCGGGAACTGCAGATTTTATCGAACGGGCGGTGATCGTAACCCGCGGGGATGTTTTGCAACTGCCGGCATTCCCAACACAAACGGCGATACCCACCGGGCCTGTTTCGCTCGCGGACGCCGAGCGCGATCACATCCTGAACGCATTGCGGGAGAGCAGAAATTGAGGGAAGGCTGATGGAGCACGCAGCGTAAGAGGAAGTTTCAGCATGCGATATGCGTTTCTGGCAGCCATATCTGTGATCCTCGTCGCCACGGCGACCACGCTTCATTCCGGAGCGAGAGAAGACCCAAAAGGCCGGGGCCAGATTTCGGCCGCAGCCCAAAAGGAGATCAAGGCTGTCGAACTTGAGATCGACCGCATCGAAGCTGAAGCGGTCAACAACGCAAGATTGACAACGCTGGATCGCTTTCAGCAAATCATACTGCTCGGCAAGCTGATCTTCTACGATAACCAGCTCTCTGTGATGAGGAACGAATCCTGCGCCTCGTGCCACATGCCGGAGCCCGGGTTCAGCGGACCCGTCAGTGAGCTGAATTAGACGACGGTCGCCTACCCGGGTTCCGTTCGGACACGCTTCGGCAAACGCAGGCCTCAGGCTCATACATCGCTATGGATTAACCGAAATTCAATCTTTATTCGAATCCATGCCCGGGTTCTTGTGCGAACTGACCGGATAGTGAAAGCCGGACTTTGAAAAGTTGTACTGGAAATATGCGTACGGGTAGGAATAATCATGCCCCGGCGTAGTGGTCTTGAGAAATTGTCCGGCGAACAGGCGAGCGTAACCAAAGCCGAAGGTCAGCCCCTTATTCAACTCGTATTCAGCGACGAGATCGAGTTCGTTGCCGATATGACGACTCGCGCCTGGATGGGCGGGAACCCCAATCGCTCCACTGCCGTTGTAGAAATTATCATTTGAAGTGGCCAGCCAGTAGCCTTCGAATGCCTCTTTGAGTTTCCATTTCCTGGTGAGGTCTTGTTCTACGCCGGCTCGGAACTGCACAAGGTTCCGGCGGCCGACCTGATCGGCGAAGCCGTACTTGTCATGATTAGAAGGATAGAGCTGGTCAAAGGTATTCCACTCATGTCCCGCCGGATTTTTCGTTCCAGAGGCATAGTTGCCCTCGATAAAGACCCGCGGGGACGCAGCAATCCTGGGAAATGTTTTCGCTACACTGACATAGCCTGCCCACGCGCGTATGGAGGATGCGCCGAGCGAACCTGTCTGCCCGTCAAATTCCGCGGTGTAGTCGAAGTCGTCCGGAAGTTCACCCTTCACGTGCAGACCGATGGTTACTTCATTAAGGTGCCCGCGACCGCCCGTTTCCGGAAAAGCAGAGTTCGCGGGTGCGACGCGCCATAGCACGTAGGGCTCGACAGTTGCTTTCGGGATGGTGTTCTCGAGGCTTCCGTAGACTCCGTACAGGTTGTTGCCCGGAAAAGCGTTGTGTAAGTCACTAGTGTCGCCCGGCACCACGGAAGCGGCGAACACACTGACTTTGTAGTCCGAGTGATGAATGTCGACCCGCGCGACATTGAAAGTGCGACCGACGTTGAGCCAGTTGGATGGCCCGATCACGCGCTCGTCCCCAAATGCAAGAGCCTGGCGGCCGCCCACGACATCCACCCAACCCGCTGTTGAACTGCCTGCCTGAGCGTACCCTTCCCAAAGGGTCCAACTGTCCTCGTAAGGGTTGGCGTTGGGAATGTGGTGATTGAAAAAGATGCGAGCATCCTGTACTTCACCGTGGAAGCGCAGCCAGTCCCTGGGCTGAATGTCCACCCATGCCCGCAAGCGATCGAGCAAGTAGAAATCGCGGGCGCGGGCGTAGCCGATGCCACTCGGACCCTCGACACGATTACGATATTGGCCGCCGATGCGCAGCCAACGAGGCAGATTCTCGTCTAACTCGGCGAGGGGAAACAGCCATTTTGGCTGATCATCGGCGGCGGGCGGGTTGGGTGCAGCACTGGACTGGCCGGCCGTACTCGAGTTAGTGCCCGTTTGGGCATTGCCCCGTCCTGGAGTGATGCTCAAAACCACCGAAAGCGTTAACCCTAGCAGGGTATTTACGGTCATCCACAATCGTTTCATCATAGATTCCACAATGGCCAGCTGATTGGCCACTGAATACTTCACTGCAGGCGAGGGCGAGGCACACGGGAGCGAGTGAGCTGTTGCACAAATTCGCCCGAAGCCCGTCAAAGGTTCAGGGACGCGCTTATCCTGCTATCACCAGTTCCTTTTCCGCCGGGATTTTTGCAATTAGTTCCGGGCCAAGATTCAGGTGCGAAGTTACCGCTTCCGGCGGCGCGTGCCTGAGCCAGTTATTCAGGGAGACATCAACAAACTGATCCGCCTTGAACATTTCCAAAAATGTGGAGTCGGTGGTGCCAGTATTTTCGATGTAGTGGGTCGCAACCCGGGGAACAAAGCCAACATCGTTTGCATTGAAGTACATCGTGCGGGCTCTTCCCTCGTTCATGATTATGGTCATGCGTCCTTTGCCCGCGAGCCAGAACTGCCACTCGCTTGCATTAGGGTGCCAGTGCAATTCGCGCAAGGCGCCCGGCTTGAGTGTAACGAGCGCGGCGGCGATATTCTTGTTAGGGGGGAAGTTGCGCGAGTCCACAATGCGAACTTCGCCTCCCGGTGCTTTCCTGGTGGGGGCCATGCTCGACATTTTGAACGTGTATCGGATGGGAGATTCCACACGCCGTCCTCCAATCGCTGCCTTGTCTTGCGCGAGAGACTGAGGGAGCTTTGCCGGGAAAATGTAAAGCTGGTCCGTTGGAAGCTTTGCGACAGCGCTTGGGTCGAGTCTAAAATTTTTCGCCAGGATATTGCGTGGTGTGTGCGCAATCGTTTCGGAGAGAAGGAAGGTGCCGTCTTCCGAGAAGTCACCTTCGTCGAACACCAGCAGGAACTGGCAACCATCCGGCCCCAGTCCCTGAATCGAGAGGGGGTAACCTGCCGGGAACAACCACAGATCACCTTTTGTCACGTCGTCGATGAACATTGTACCGTCGGGATTCAGCACTGTAACGCGAGCGTTGCCGTACTCCATAATGGCCCACTCATCTGCCGTGTGCCAGTGGAATTCGCGGAAGCTGCCAGCGGTGAGCCGCATGTTTACTCCGGTCAGATCCTTTGAACTCGGCAAAACCTTCGAGTTTACCTCGTGCGTCCATCCGCCCTCCTGCACCCGTTTGTGCGCTAAATCGAAGGAGTACCAGATTGGGCCGATATCGCCGTGATCCGTCGGGGGAGGCATGTTTGAACTCGGGTTCTCGTCCAGTAGCGGACTGTTTTCCGGTCCGGGATCACTCGCAGAAGTATCCTTGTCCGCTTTGCGTGTATCTCTGGTGTCCTGCGCCTGCGCCGTGAGTCCGACCAACGCGGCTGTTGCAAGGACTGTGGGGCTGACTCCCAGGAAATTCCTTCTCGAAAACCCCTCTGTGTTCGGCTTATGAACTTCGTCACCCTTAGTGACCTCGTTTACCACTTCGGCGTCGCTGCCGATGGCGGTCTTTTCAACTTCTTTCATGATGCTGTCTCCTCTCACACTCGGCTATCGCGTAGTGAAGGTTTTTATCGGACTGGTGACTCCGTCGCTCTTGCCCTTAGAGTCCTGCGATTCCACGGTGTAATAATAGGTCGTCCTCGGCGGGAGGTCGTA
The DNA here is from genome assembly GCA_025462965.1 of Bryobacterales bacterium. Lineage (GTDB taxonomy): Bacteria > Acidobacteriota > Terriglobia > Bryobacterales > Bryobacteraceae > JALYXI01. Next base: position 11,420 of record JAOAPQ010000129.1, on the reverse strand, counting down.
CAGGTTCACGCGGAACACGGTCGCTGAATGGTATGGGTTTAACCTGATCGGATTCTTGGCGGTTTGGCTCAAAGTTTTTGGATTCGTACCATAGTGCACTATCCCGTAGTGCACGGGGATGCCACCGGGATTGTCTACCGTCCAACGGATAACCGTCAAATAGCCACCTACCAACGGGACTTCTGGTCCCTCGCTGATCCGTACCCGCTCGGCTCTTGGAATGGTTGGACTCTCTTGAGCTAGCAGACTGCCGCTCAAGATCATGATCGATATTGCAAAAAGAGCTCTAATCATGTTCACACCCCGACTAACTTAAATGGTTAAAAGCGAAGAAACTATGGTTAACAGCTATCGACCTTTTGTGACTCCGGCTCGCCCGCTCGCATATCAGATTCTGCGAGACGGACGAGCCAGAGAAGCCGTGTCATAGCTCCGTATTGCCTACTTCGCTACGGAATCGGCGGACTTGGGACAGGCGCAACGCCGCATATGGCCGCTGCGCAGGGCGGAAGAGGCGGCGTCTGGATAAGTGCACCATTGCCCTGCGTCGACGCCGAACAATTAGGATCTCCGGGATTACATGTCATGCAGGCACCAGTAAAGGTATCGCTGTTGGGATAAGGCGCCGTGAAACCGTCGGTGAGTGTTTCCAAAAAGGCGACGATCTGATTCTCCTCCTGATCCGTCAAGCCGAGCATCCCCGTCGTTGTGTCGAGATTGTTCGGCACCTCTTTCATCGGCCAGCAGGTCACCCTCTCAATCGTCCCCGGTGGGCAGTGTCCAGAAGTGACGGGGTAAGCAAAGCTGGTATCGCGAGTGTTATAGAAATGTACGAGTTGCTTCAGGCTCTTAATGTAGCCATTGTGAAAGAACTCCTTCTGGAAGTAAGGTTTCCCGTTGCCGGCTTCGGTGGTGGGGCACTGCGGTGGCGTCATTGCTACATTGCGCACCGTGGCAACTTGGAATTGGCCGTCAACACTTGGTGCAAATTGTGTCCAGTTCCGGTTTGGGTTGGGGCCGGAGCCGAAACCACTTCGCAGGAAAGTTCCCATTCCCAAATCTCTGTAGCCGAAACCGTAAGGATTACCGATGAACCCAAAGGAATCCGGCGTGGTCTGATAATAGAAAGCATTCCTTGGATTCAGAGGCAGACCTTCATTGGCCGAGCCGAAGCAGGTGAATACAGGAGGGTTCGCCGTCGCGTTTGTGCTAGTGTCGTGTTGATTTGGCTTCAGAGTCGTCCCTCTTCCGTCGACGTGGCACGAGTTGCAGTTACCTTTGCCGTTGAATAGGTTGAAGCCTGCCATCTCGTCCGGTGTCATCGTGTAGTTGCTCTTAAGGAATGCGTCGAATTTCGACGTGAAGTTGCTGACCTGCACGGACTGCTCGTATGCGTCAATAGACGCACCCCAGTGGTCATAGACCGTACTTGCCTCTGTGCGCTCTTCCGATGTCAACTTGATCGGTTCGGGGTCTCCGCCGAACACCACGGCCCCTCCTGGGGTTGCGCAGATCTGCTCGGTGTTGGGGGGGAATTTGATATCGAGCGAGTTGTTGCCCCACATCAGTTCGAAAAGAGGTTTGTACACAGCCTGCGAAAGCCGAAACGCCACGCAAGCGGTGTCAGGGAAGCCCATTTCCTGAGTATCAACTGGAGGACCCTGTGCCTGTTCGGCGTCGGGATTCCGTAGCCTGTATCCGGTCGCGCGTGAATCCCAGAAATTCCCACCAAAGAATAGCATCTGTTCCTGGTTGTATTGCAGCGCAGGGAAGAACGGTGCATACGTGTGTCGCTGCGCCGTCCGCTTGCCGGCCCGATAGTGAGCTGTTCCGGGATAAGCGATTATCGTCAGGTTCACTGACGGAATCGGTCCGCTCCAACCGGCATACGGCATGTGGCAAGACGTGCACGCTTGATTTTTGCCTGGTGACATGTTCTTGTCGAAAAGCATTAGCTCGCCGAGTGTTTCGATTGATGCAGTTCCGGTATCTTTAAGGACGGGCGGATTCGGGCCAGGGCGTATGTTTAATCGTGTCGGCAGCGGCAAGGAGTGCCACCTCTCAATAGCTCTAGCTTCGATGACATCGATCTCCCGCAGGACCCTGGCTATCTCCGAATCCAAATCGGGGGGGAGGATTCCGGGTGGATACGGGTTATAAACGGGCGTTTGTTGGGGGACCGATGATTGAGCCGGGGACATGATCGGGATGAGACCGCCGATCAGCAAGCATATTCCGGCGCCGCATAGCGCCAGAAGTTGTCTTGGTCGGGTCATTGTGAGCTCCTTCCAGGGAATTCTGTGTCGCGTAAAGCCTCCAGTCAATACCACTTTCCTAATGGCTTGTGAGAGTTGTTATTGCATGCGCTAGAACTAAGGCACAACACTCACGTCATAACGAAGTTACCTATCAACAAAGCAGATCCGAGAGCCGAAGACATGTACCGTGCCTGCTGCTAATCTCTGATTCACAGGCAACTCCTTTGTGGGCGCGACGCCGCAACGCGCCGGGCTTGTTCCCCGTGGAAGCACGGCACATGCCAACAGAAGTGCGCGGTCGTCGCATATGAGAACACAGCAGATTGCGCTCTTTCCATTCGAACCACCAGGGTCCCGTCATGTCGCGACGCCGGCTCTCTGACGGTAGCCCGACAGTGCCGGTGATATCATCGCCTGCTGGGCATCTAGTGCGAAAGCCTCGCCTTTTAAGAACCCGATTGTAGGGCCTGACTAACCGACGGCAGCGAGGTTTGGGCACCTCAGAAGCAGATTCGCTCAGCATAGCCCCGCATCGAGGCCCCGACTATCTGGACCTGGGACAAACCTGCGGGTGGAGATAATCGCTAGCCGAAATGACGCCGTGAACATTCCATCTGGTTCCAGATATTCATCGACACTTGTAGTAACAAATTGAACCGGAGTTTCACGTTTGCGGTCTCGATTCGGCGTACCTCCTTTTGTTGTGCCGGATCGATCACGCTGACGTAGTCCTCGCCGCGCACGGCTATCCACAAGTCGCGGCCGTCAGGACGGAAGAACGCCTCGTGCGGCGAACGGCCCACGTATATCTTGCCTTTTCCCGTGTTCGCTTGGGTGTCGATCAACGTCACGGAGTTGGACCCTATCGAAACAACATCGAGTGTCTTGTGGTCCGGCGAAAAGCCGAGACCGTGCACCAGCAATTCGCCACGATAGGGCGGACTCAGCGCTGCAGGAACATTTTCGCCCAGATGAATCGAACCGAGCAATTTGTTTGCGGCAGGATCGATCACCGAAACCGTGTTCGAGGTCTGGTCGGCCGTGTAGACTCGGTCGCCGGCCGCGGCGGCGCTTATCGAGCCTACCGGCCTGAAGCCGCGTAAAGCCTGTCGCATGCGATGGCCCACGGTGGTTGAGTTTGCTTTTGACGGCATGCGAGTGCTAGCCAACAAATATGAAACGCTTCGAATTTCACCGGCGGGACCTACTGAGAGCAGTCAACTCTGGGAGCAGCCGGTTTTTTTCAGGCTTGTCGGATAGGGGTATCGCACGTCGGAGGGCGATAAGTTGGCCCACGATAGCTGGTCCTCGATTCCGGATCTTCGTCCGCTGGCGAGGTTTTTATTGAGAAGGCGCCGATGATCTTATTAACAGATCGCCCGCCGCAGCCGGAAACGCCGCCGGGCTATTTCCTCGAAGGCTTCACCCCCAACGAAGCCCTTTACTTGCGCTGGCACTTTGCGGGCAATCCCAGAGAGGTGAATGCGGCCGAGTGGCGACTGGACGGCACGGCGCCGGTAAACCGACGGTTACGGTTGGGCTTAGACGACCTGCGTCATCAGTTTGAGGCTGTCTCCAACGGGGCGGCGTCTGGTTCACCGATTGCTTATCCAGTACAAGAGGGCGGGGTCGTTCTAATATGCGCACTTTTATGTGTCTTTTCGCAACTAACCGCTGCTCGCTCGTCGTCATCTTCGGACTGTCTATATGGTCTGCCGGCTGCGCCAGGAAACCTACGTCACTCTCTGACGTACCCGTAGTCTACATTGCGTCACCCGTACAGAGAGATGTCTCGATTTACTCGGACTGGATTGGCACCATGGTCGGTTTCGTTGACGCTCAAATTCACTCTCAGGTCAGTGGATATCTTTTGTCGCAGAATTACAAGGAGGGATCGCTGGTCAAGAAGGGCGATCTACTGTTTCAAGTTGATCCCAGACCGTTCCAAGCTCTCGTGGATCAAGCGAGAGCCAAGGTCGAAGCGGCCAAGACCCAGTTGACCGAGGCGAACGCAGAAGTGGAACAGGCCAAGGCTGAAATCGACCGAGCTCAGGCTACCCTTGGGAAAACCGAACTGGACGTGAAGCGCTACTCTCCCTTGGTCTCTGACGGTACCGTAAGCCAGCAGGAATTAGATGACGCAGTCCAGTCAAACCTTGCCAACAAGGCTTCGGTTGCGGCCGCACAGGGACGGTATGCGCGTGCGAAGGCGCAAGTGGCGGCGGCCGGAGCTGATGTGGATGTTGCTCGGAGTGCTCTCCAAAGTGCCGAACTCAACCTCGGCTTTACTCGTGTGACCGCCCCTGTCGGCGGTATCGCCGGAATCCGCGTCGCAAACATCGGCGATCTCGCCGGAACGGGTGCTCAATCTATCCTCACATCCGTTTCCCAAATTGATCCCATCTTCGTGGAATTTCCGGTAAGTGAAGAGGAGTACTTGGGACTGCGATCGTTCCTATTGGGGGGCGATGCGAAGAAGGGGCCAAGCCTGGAACTGATCCTCGCCGACGGTACAACCTATCCATATCGTGGAGAGCTCGACATCATTGGACGCGAAGTCAACCCCACGACGGGTACGCTCCGGATTCGAGGGCTTTTCGCGAATCCAGGGAATGTCCTCCGCCCAGGGCAGTACGCCAAAGTCCGTGCCGCGACCGGCACCAGAAAGGGAGCGCTATTGTTGCCCCAGGGTGCGATTGAGGAACTCCAGGGTGTCCATCAGGTATTTGTGGTCGGCCCTTCCGACAAGTGCGAATCCAGGACGGTGGTCGTCGGGGAACGGATCGGATCCTACTGGGTGGTCGAGAAGGGATTGAGGCCATCCGACCAAGTGGTCATCGAAGGACTTCAGAAAATCCGAGCGGGAGATACCGTCGATCCGGAGCGTGCCAAGCTGCCCCCCTTCCAGCCGGAGTAAGGAGGAACCGGCAGAGAAGTTCGAGACGCCGAAAACGTACCATGTCGAAATTCTTCATTAATCGGCCCGTTACGGCAATGGTGATTTCGATTCTCATCGTACTTGCCGGCATTATCGTCGCGCGTCGCCTTCCTATTGCTCAGTTCCCTTCAATCAGTCCCCCGGAGATCGTCGTCACAACGAATTTTGTAGGCGCCGATGCCCAGACAATAGAAAGTTCGGTTGCAACACCAATCGAGGAAGCGATGGCCGGCGTGGAAGGTATGAACTACATGCGATCGTTCAACGCTAACGACGGCACGATGAAGCTGCGAATCGATTTCGACCTAAGCATGGATCCTGACATTGCCGAAGTGTTCTCCGAAATCCGTGTCAATCGGGCCTTACCGCAACTCCCGCCGTCTGTCCGGGAGCAAGGCGTAACCATCGCCAAGTCCCACGTAAGCCCGCTGATGATCATCGCACTGTCGTCGCCGAAGGGGTCCTGGGACGCCACATTTCTGGCGAATTATGCCAACATCAACATCGCTGATCCGCTCACGCGGGTACGCGGGATCGGTTCGGTAGTAGTGCAGGGAGCCGGCGCCTACGCCATGCGGAATTGGGTGAAACCGGGCCGTCTTGCCAGCCTTGGCGTTACTGTTCCGGATCTTATCAAGGCGATCGAACAGCAAAACACGGTGAATCCTTCGGGCCAGGTTGGCGCGGAACCCGCTTCGCCTGGGCAGCAATTTACCTACACCATGCGCGCTCAAGGGCCTTTGGTGACCCCCGAGGACTTCGCCAATGTCATAGTCCGCGAAAATCCGGATGGTTCCGTGTTGCGTCTGAGGGATCTGGCTCGAGTCGAGCTCGGCGCCCAAGTATATAACGTCATGGGGCGGCTAAATGGGGCGCCAGCGGCCATCATCAACGTCTTCCAACTGCCCGGCTACAACGCTGTCGAAGCGGTTGATGGTGTCCGCAAGCTGATGGCGGACCTGAAGTCGAGGTTCCCGAACGACATGGATTATGCTGTGTCTCTGGATACCACCCTCGCTGTCCGGGAAGGCATCCGGGAAATCGTCACGACATTGTGGCAGGCCCTGCTTCTTGTCATTCTCGTCGTGTTTATCTTCCTGCAAAGCTTTCGCGCCACTTTGATTCCCACTCTCACTGTACCGGTGGCCCTCCTCGGCACCTTCATCTTTTTCCCAGTGTTGGGATTCAGCATAAACTCCCTGTCCCTCTTCGGGCTGGTCTTAGCGATTGGCCTGGTCGTGGACGATGCCATCGTCGTCGTTGAGGCGGTCGAAACCCACATAGCCCGAGGACTGAGTCCTAAGGAAGCCTCGCTCAAGGCGATGGAAGAAGTCTCCGGCCCGGTAATTGCCATAGCGCTCATTCTCGCGGCCGTTTTCATTCCTACGGCGTTTATTCCTGGAATCACTGGCCGCCTATATCAGCAATTTGCCGTAACCATCGCGATCTCGGTCCTCATTTCCGCTTTCAACGCGCTCTCGCTGAGCCCGGCGTTGTGCTCACTACTGCTGAACCGGAGCCAAGGGTCTGGAACCGGATGGACGCGTCGCGTCTTCGGGGTTTTTAACCGAAGCTTCGAGCAGGCGACTAACCGCTACGTGAGCGTGTGTGCCGCGCTCATGCGGAAGACAGGCTTCAGCATGTTGTTCCTTGCCGGCGTCGCTGTTGCGGCTCTTTTGTTAGGCGACAAACTCCCGTCCGGCTTTCTCCCGACCGAAGATCAAGGCTACTTTTACTTGAACATTCAGCTTCCCGATGCGGCCTCGCTACAAAGGACTGACGCTTTCGCGCGGAGAGTCGAGAAAATTCTCCACGAAACTAAGGGCATCCAGTATTACAGCACGGTGATCGGGAACAGCCTACTCACTCAAACGAACGCGACCTATAGCGCGTTCGTTTTCATCGCCCTGAAGCCGTGGGGAGACCGGCGAACCCGCGACACCAGCCTTCAGTCGATCATGGATTCCGTGAATGCTCGCATTGACAAACTGCCCGAAGGGCGGGCATTTGCATTTGCTCCCCCAGCCATTTCGGGGATCGGCACCTCGGGCGGGTTTAGCTTCATGGTAGAGGATCGAGCGGGCCATTCGGTGGACTACCTGGCGGAGAACACCGATCACTTCATGGATGCGGCTCGCAAGCGGCCGGAACTCGCTCGCCTGAACAGCTCCTTGAATGCTCGAGTGCCCCAGGTGTTTGCCAATGTGGATCGTGACAAGACCCTGAAACAGGGTGTTGAGCTTCAGGACGTGTACGGCACTCTGCGCGCCTTCATGGGTTCGCTGTTCGTCAACTACTTCAACCGCTTCGGACGCGCCTGGCAGGTCTACATCTCCGCTGAGTCCGGCTACCGCACGAAGGCCGAGGATGCGAAGAAGTTTTACGTCCGAAATGCCAAGGGCGAGATGCTGCCCCTCTCTTCAGTGATATCCATTGGGACCCGCCAGGGGCCGGAATTCACATCGCGCTTCAACGAATATCGGGCGGTCGAGATCACCGGTACTCCAGCCGCAGGCTTCAGCACTGTGCAAGCCATGAACGCTCTGGAAGAGGTAGCAAGGCGTGTGTTGCCGAAAGACATGGGCTACGAATGGAACGCTCTCTCTTATCAGCAGAAGAAAGCCCAGCAAGAGGTGAGCCCCGCGGCCGTTTTCGGCCTTTCTCTGTTCGTCGTGTTCCTGATTCTAGCAGCGCAATACGAGAACTGGGCCTTGCCGTTCAGCGTCCTACTGAGTACCCCAATCGCCGTTTTCGGCGCCTTTCTGGCTCTGTGGATGAGAGCCTTCGAGAACAACGTCTATGCCCAGATCGGACTGGTCATGCTCATCGGACTTGCGGCCAAAAATGCGATCCTCATCGTGGAGTTCGCTCGTTCGGAGTACGTGAAGGGCGCCGCTTTGACGGACGCCGCCCTCGGAGGCGCCCGCTTACGTTTGCGCCCCATACTGATGACGGCCTTCGCGTTCATCCTGGGCACACTTCCCTTGGCCATCGCGTCGGGCTCCGGCGCTGTCGCCCGGCAAATTCTCGGCACCACTGTGATCGGGGGGATGCTTGCCGCAACCCTGATCGCCGTCTTCATAGTTCCGGTGACCTTCTACTTCGTGGAATTCATGCGCGAGAAGTTCCGCTCATGGAGGAAGAAGGCATGAGGCGGAAAACTTGGCTTTGTGTCCCACTCAGTTTCGTCCTAGCCGGCTGTGCGGTTGGTCCGAACTACAAGAGGCCGATCGTTTCAGCTCCACCCACGTTTCGGGGCCAAGCGACTGAAGAATCAGATTCCCTGGCCGATCTGACATGGTGGGATGCGTTTCCCGATCCGACGCTCGACGCGTTGATCAAGGAGGCCTTGGCGAATAATAAGGACCTTCTTACTGCTGTCGCCCGCGTAGAGGAGGCACGGAATCTTGTCGCCGTCGCACGCTCGGCGTACTATCCAACGGTTGGTTACGGTCTCGGGGCGCAGCATGACCGCGGCGTGTATAAGTCAAATCTCGAGTTGGAGGCTCCCACCAATGGACCGGCTCACAACCTTTTCCTGGCCGGTCTCTCCTCGGCGTGGGAGGTTGACGTCTGGGGACGAATACGAAGATCGAATCAAGCGGCCCTCGCCGAGTTTATCGCCACTGAGCAGGGCCGCCGCGGACTCATGCTCTCGCTCATCAGCGATGTCACCCAAGCCTATTTAGAGCTCCAAGAACTCGACCGCCGCTTGTCCATCGCCCGAAACAATACCGATGCATTTCAGTCAACCGACTTACTTTTCAAGCGGCGGTACGGCGCGGGGATTACTTCGCGGCTAGCCGTCACCCGCGCGGACTCGGCGTTGGCCGAAGCTTCGGGCACCGTTGCGGACATCGAGCGTCAAATCGCTGTTAAAGAGCACCAGATTTGCGCTCTTCTCGGAAGGAACCCTGGAGCGATTCAACGTACTCCTCCGACCGGCGAGGCGCAGGTTCCTCCGGCCATCCCGGCCGGGTTGCCGTCCTCGCTCCTCGAAAGGCGTCCGGATCTCCTCGGTGCGGAGCAAGTTCTTATTGCGGCCTCAGCGCGCATCGGTATAGCAAGAGCGGATTTTTTTCCGAGGATCGGCCTGACGTCACTATTCGGACGAGTAAGTCCGGAACTTTCCGCCCTTACGAGCGGATCCTCGGCGATCTGGGCCCTTGCAGCGGGAGCTACCGGTCCGATTTTCACGGGTGGACAACTATCGGGGCAGTATCGAGCGGCCATTGCCGCTTTCGACCAGGCCAAGTTTCAATACCTCCAAGATACGCTCAGGGCATTCCAAGAGGTTTCAGACGCACTGGTGTCGGAGCAGAAATTGACCGAACTGGAAGACCAGCAGAACCGCGACGTATCAGCTCTAAGTGAAGCCGTAGCGATTGCGAACAAACGATACCGCGGCGGGTTGGCGAGTTACTACGAAGTGCTCGAAGCTCAGCAACTCTTGTTTCCGGCAGAGATAACCCTCTCCCAAACCAAGCGCGACCGGCTCCTTGCGGTGGTCCAACTTTACAAGACCTTGGGTGGCGGTTGGAAGCTGACAGACTTCCAATGGACTCAAGGCCGGCCTTGAGGATCGTGTGCTGCACGCTGAAGCCGTCACGCCTTTTCTGCAGAACAGACCAGACGAAGAGAAGGCGGTTCGCTGACATCGGTGTCGGCCCGATGGCCTCCCAGAGACTCCTCGTCGCAGTGTTCCATTGATAAGCAAGGGTTGGCCGTTGGGCCCGCTCGTTGCTTTTACCGTTTTCATCGGGCGATCGGTTGGGTCTCGGCTCGATGGTCGTCTTGAGTAGGTGTGCTTTAAAAAGGAGACGATAGAAATGAACAGCAACACAGCGAAACTGGGCGCTTTGTATGGCGCTAGGCCTTCGATATCGGATGCGTGAAAGGCGTGAAACGTCTTCAGCAATGGAATGGTGCGTTTTCCGTCCTCTGCTTCGCGGTCCTCAACTTCGAGCGGTCTGTAGAAGATTCCTAACGCGGATTTGGCACCCTTCTTAACGTGGCAATGCTCGTCGGCGGCCTGCTTGAAGGTTGCCCAGCGGGGATCGCCAGAAATCATGGCGCGCGGATCGAGGCCAAAAACTAATGCATTTGTGCCGTGGTAGAGCTCGCCGGTGAATGCGTTGACCGGCGCTTGCGGGCCAGCGCATTTGGATGGGTCCCATTCACGCTTCCAGGGAACCTTGCCGGTGGCCTCGATCATCTTTACGATGCGGTCCGTCAATTCCTGGGCGAGGTCGCGGAATTCATGTTGGCGCTTGAACGACATGGGACCAGAGAATAGAACGCCCAGTTGAACCTGTAAAGGTATGCGCGTAGGATGAAAGCAGAGGTACACCATGAACTGGCTTGAGTGCTCTGAAATCGAGGCGATTCCCGGAAAGATGGGCGGCCGGCCCGTCATCAGGGGAACGCGCATTGAGCCGGATACCATTGTGGTCTATGAGGAACATGGCTATACGCCTGAGCAGACGCACGCGGACTATCCAACCGTCCCGGTAGAGACGATCAGGAAGATCCGTGCCTTCGCCGCCAAGCATCAGCCCGTTCCGTGAAAAAGGTCCTACTGGACGAAAACCTACCGCATACTTTGCGGCACCATCTCAATCATCACCAAACATTGACTGCTGCCTATGCAGGGTTGGCGGGGTTAAAGAACGGCAAGCTTCTCGATGCGGCCGTAAGCGCGGGATTTGATGTTCTGGTCACGGGCGACAAGACAATCCAGTATGAGCAGAACCTGGCTGGATGGACAATCGCCGTTGTTTCACTGTCAGCAGTAGAGTGGCCGCTGATCTTTTCGAAGGTGGCTAAGATCATTGGCGCCGTCGATGCGGCATTGCCCGGATCGTTCACACTGGTTGACTGTGGCGCGTTCAGCAGACGAAGACCTAAGCCTGAAGGTCCCTCGCCGGCCTGATCTGGGACAATAGCGGAAATAAGACCGTGGCAGAAAGGCGACGACTAACGTTATCGACGTTCGATGGCCGTCTGCTGGACGGGCTGAAGTTTTGTAAGCAAGTTTATGACATGTACGATCAGGTGAGAAGCGAGGCGGGTGGGACTAGCAAGCTTCGAATGCGAGCGTCGAAACGGGAGAAACGTCTAACTGAGGAGCTGATTCCTATCGCCCGGTATATTCAAACGAAGTACGCCGTGGGGCGCCGTATCAAGATTAGATGGCAGAGCGGATCTCAACCTTTTGACGCCGT
>JAOAPQ010000862.1 GCA_025462965.1 Bryobacterales bacterium | reverse complement strand
GAAGCGCCCGAATGTTCAGGTGGGCGATCCGTTTCTCGAGAAGCTGCTGATGGAGGCGTGCCTGGAAGCGATGCAAACGGGCGCGATTGTCGGAATACAGGACATGGGCGCGGCGGGGCTCACCTCGTCGTCGTGCGAGATGGGCAGCCGCGGCGGCGTCGGGATCGAGATCGATCTGGACCGCGTGCCGCAGCGGGAAACCGGCATGACAGCCTACGAGATGCTGCTCTCGGAGTCGCAGGAGCGCATGCTCTTGGTCGCCGAGAAGGGCCGGGAAGAAGAAGTATTTCGCGTCTTCCGGAAGTGGGGCCTGGACGCCGTGACGATTGGGACTGTTACGGACGATGGGCTGTTGCGGGTGCGGCACCTGGGTAGGGTGGAAGCCGAGATTCCGAATCATGCGATTGCGGAAGAGGCGCCCCGGTATGACCGGCCGCATGGGGTGGAGCCTTTTCGGAAAGCCCCGAGAGAGCGACAAGCCACGAAAGACGATGGCCTGTCCCACAACGATCATCTACTCGCACTGTTGCGATCGTGGGATATATGTTCGAAACGGCCTATCTGGGAACAGTACGATTACTCCGTCCGCACGAACACAACCGCAGGACCGGGCGGTGATGCGGCGATTGTGCGCATCAAGGAGACTGGCGTCTCGATTGCCATGTCTCTCGATGGGACCGGCCGGTATTGTTATCTGGACCCGCGCCTGGGCGCGAAACTGAACGTCGCGGAATGCTGCCGCAATTTGGCCACCGTGGGCGCGCTTCCCGTAGCAGCGACGAACAACCTGAACTTTGGCAACCCCGAACGGCCCGAAATCATGGCCCAACTCGTCGAGGCTGTCGAAGGAATGGCGGAAGCCTGCGAGTTCTTCGAAACGCCGATCACTGGGGGGAATGTAAGCCTCTATAACGAAACCCTGGGCGAAGGCATCTATCCAACGCCCGTAATGGGCATTGTGGGCCTGCTCAAGACTGGCGAGCCCATCCCAATGGCCTTCCGAAACCCCGGCCGCGAGATCCTCGTTCTGGGCGGCTTAGGAACCACCGACGAGACCCAGTTCGGAAGTTCGCAATACGCCAAAGTGATTCTGAAACAGCTTTGGGGCATGCCGCCGGAGCTCGACATGGCGTACGAGAAGCGCGTTCATGACGCGATGCGCGAAATCGCCGCGTCCGGGCTCGCGGAATCGGCCCATGATCTGAGCGACGGCGGTCTTGCCGCCACTCTCGCCGAGTGCTCTGTGTCTACCGGCGCCGACGTGAACGTTGAGTCAAATCTGCCGCCTGAATACCTCCTCTTCCACGAATCCCCCTCCCGGATTCTCCTCTCCACTTCGCATGCTGAATCAATCGGCAGGATTGCGGCAAAACATGATGTCGAATTGACCCGCATCGGCGTTACAATGAAAGAGCGGTTACGAATTCAAAACGGTCCCGTTACCCTGATCGATTGTGACATCGCGACCCTTCATTCCGAACTTCCCCTATAGACCCTATGTTCGATAAGTTTCGCGAAGAATGCGGCGTTGTCGCCATCTACGGCAATCCGGAAGCCTCGAAGCTGGCATATCTCTCACTCTACGCACTCCAGCATAGAGGCCAGGAGAGTTGCGGCATCTCATCCAGCGACGGGCGCGAGTTGTTCACGCGAAAGTCGATGGGCCATGTGGCGGATGTCTTTACGCCACAGGTTCTCGGTGAGTTGCCGGGGGACCACGCAATCGGCCACACGCGCTATTCCACGGCGGGCGATACGGCAATTCTCAACGCGCAGCCGTTTTGCGTTTCCTGCAACAAGGGCAAGATCGCCGTGGCCCACAACGGCAACATCACCAATGCCGGTGAACTCCGCCGCGAGCTCGAACGGCGCGGGTCCATCTTTCAATCCAACAGCGATACCGAAGTGATTCTGCACCTCGTGGCGCACTCCGCCGAGCGCACGCTCGCGGGCGCCCTTCGCGATGCTCTGCTGCAACTCGAAGGAGCATTCTCGCTGGTATTCCTCGCGGAGGATCGAATCATCGTGGCGCGCGATCCGCATGGTTTCCGCCCGCTCGCCATGGGGCAGCGCGAAATGTCCGGGGGTAAAATCAGCACGGTCTTCGCTTCCGAAACATGCGCTTTCGACCTGATAGACGCGGTATACCTGAACGATGTGCAACCCGGCGAGATGGTGATCGTCGGACCGGAGGGCGTAACCAGAGAGCGTTATACGCCGGAGCAGCCGCTATCGCATTGCGCATTTGAGCATGTCTACTTCTCACGTCCGGATTCCATCGTTTTCGGCCGCGCCGTGCAGGAATCCCGCGAGGCGCTCGGCTGTGCCCTGGCTCGCGAGGCTCCGGCCGACGCGGATATCGTAGTGCCCGTACCCGATTCCGGAGTCGCCGCCGCCCTAGGTTATTCAAACGAATCAGGATTGCCTTACCGTCAGGCGCTGATCCGCAACCACTATGTGGGGCGAACCTTCATTGAGCCCTCCCAGGCAATTCGCGATTTCGGGGTCAAGCTGAAACTGAACCCGGTGCGGCATTTGCTGGAAGGTAAGCGTGTGGTGCTGGTGGACGATTCCATCGTTCGCGGTACCACGTCGCGCAAGATCGTCAGGATGGTACGCAACGCGGGCGCAAGCGAGGTACACGTGCGCATTTCCTGCCCGCCGACGATTTCGCCGTGCTTCTATGGCGTGGATACACCGACGAAGAGCGAGCTGATCGGCGCGAATAATACGATTGACGAGATTCGCAAGTTCATCGAAGCGGATAGCCTCGGTTATCTTTCACTCGGCGGATTGCGGCGCGCGCTGGCAGATGAGAATCACAATTACTGCTACGCCTGTTACACCGGTGACTATCCGACGGATTTCGTACACATCGAACAGTTGCTCTCCTCAAAGAAAAGTACTCTCAGCGCACACTAACGTGTTGTGCCACTCAAAATTGCCGCGCTTCTGATGATTCCGGCCGCGCTTGCCGCGCAGACCCGTACTCCTGTTGTCGTCGAACTGTTCACTTCCGAAGGCTGTTCGAGTTGCCCGCCCGCCGACAAGCTGCTCGCGGAAATCGAGCGGGCACAACCGGTGGCGAACGCTCAGGTTCTCGTTCTTTCCGAACACGTGGATTACTGGAACCGGCTGGGATGGCGTGACCCGTTCTCTTCGGTGCAGTTCAGCCAGCGTCAGAGCGACTACTCCGCGGCGTTTCAGAAAGACGGCGTCTACACGCCGCAAATGGTGGTGGATGGACGCGCGGAGTTCGTGGGTAGCAACGCGGGCGATGCGAAAGCGGCA
>JAOAPQ010000853.1 GCA_025462965.1 Bryobacterales bacterium | reverse complement strand
TGGTAGGCCAATGGTTCCATATCCTCGAACGCGAACAGACGATATTTTCCGGGCGCGACGCCCCTGAGTTCGTAATGCCCGCCGCTATCGGTTATCGCCGTCTTAAAGTAGCTCACAACCCCCTGGTATTCGCGCTCCGGCACAAGCAACACCGTCGCGCTCTCCACACCGCTTCCCTTCTCGCCAGCCGTCCGCACGGTCCCTTCGACCGACCCGCCGCGCAAGTCGATCACAATCGTCAGCGGCCCCTTTGCGGTCGGCGCAATGGTTAGCGGCCGGGTAAGAGCATCATCCTCACCGAGTCGGATGGATTGAATATAAGCACCCGGCGGGATTGGTGTTACACCCACCTCCCAGGTGTCCGGAGTCACCATCTTCAAAACGAACGACGAGTCGGCAGCCACTGCGGCCGCAGGAGTGGGACCGGAGGACTCCACTCGCGATAGCCATACACGCTGCGGCCCCGCGGCCGGAGGCGATCCTCCCACGAACTTGAGCGTTCCGGGTATCTCGAGGCCGCTTGCCAACGTGAACCGGACATCGTCCAAGTCCGCACTGGCGACTTCAATCTCCTGGCGGCCGTACAGGAACCTGGCGGTGTCCTGTATCCACCCGGACATCACGTAGGACCCAGGCGTGAGATCGTGAAATTCAAACTGGCCGGTGCTGGAATTGAATCCGCCCGAAGTTCGATTGCCGAAATTCACGCGCGCGCGGTCCTTTCTGGATATCTGCAACTGCAGCAAACGTTCCGCGCCGGGCGGGAGGTTCGCAACCGTTCCCCGAACCGTCACCGCACTGGTTTTCACCACATGCAGATCGATGTCCCGAGCCTCGCCCCCCGCCGCGACGTTGACCGTCGCCGCCGCCGCAAAATCTGTGGTCGCCGGATAGAAAACGGGCGGGTAAACCAGACCGCCTCCGTTCTGATTCACGCGAGTCTGCCCCGAGAGGAGGAAGAAACGCCCCGAGGGCAGTCCGAATAAACGGTACTCGCCAATATCGTTCGTCGTTGCACTACCGATAGGTGTATATTGTGCAGTTCCCCGAGTGAAATCTTCACGAAGCGCCTGCACTGCCGCGCCTTGCACCGGCTCCGCGTCCTCGTCGAAGACGTGCCCGGAGATCACTGCGGGCGGCTCCAACACGAAGTTCACGTCTTCCAATTTCTGCCCGGCCGCCAATACCAGCAATTTTCCGGGGCGGTTCGGGCCCTTGGCTCCATACGTGCTTGGAAGAAAACCTTCGCGCCGGACTGCCAGCCGGTAACGATCCGGCGGGATTCCGCGCAGAGCAAAACGTCCGTTTCCATCAGAGATTACTGACCGGCTCCAGTGAGCGGCCCCGGAGCTGGTGAGTACGACGAGGGCCTTACGAACCGGGGCGCCGGTCAAAAGATTCGTGATACGGCCCCCCAGGGCGCATTCCTGTCCTGGTGGAACCTGGCCCATACATAAAAATCCGGAGAGGAGCAGAATTCGAAATAGCATCTGGCCCGGTAGACGGAAAGATTTCATTATCCTTCTTCCTGCATATGTATCAGAGTTAACCGGAGGTGCCTGTTTATAGTAACCGGAGCCACTTTTCGTACGTAATATAACAGCAGAGGGTGCCGACAAACCGTAACGGATTTTACATTACAATGAAATTAGCCTGGAATAGTGAAGCAATTCCCTCGCCTAATGTTATAAAATGTGGATTATTATCGGAGTCCGGTTTGTCGCAATAGAAAGGCTTCCAGAATCATGGAACTACGGTCAGTAATCGAATATCTTACACAACAGAGGACGGCGCTCGACGAGACAATCGTATGCCTGGAACGGCTGAGCAAGGGATCACCGGCTGGTCAAATGGCCCTCGCGCCCAGGAAGCGCGGACGCAAGTTTATGGCTGAGGCGGATCGCCAGAAGGTCTCGCAGCGTATGAAGGAATACTGGGCCGCCCGACGCAGTCAAAAAACTTTCTCCGCCGGCAGTCACTGAAGGGCTAGCGGACCAGTCCCCGGCGTACGGCGCTGAGCACCAGCTCAGCGGCGCTGTGCACGTCCATCTTCTCCATGATGCGGATGCGGTGGGTCTCCACCGTGTGGACACTCAGGCCAAGCATGCCCGCAATGTCCTTGTTGCCGCGGCCCTCCGCAAGCAACTGATAAACCTGCCGTTCCCGCGCCGTGAGCAATTCATAGCGATCTTCAATCTCGCGTCCGTTCAGTTCACGAGCGTAGCCCTCCAGAAGGATCTTGGCGATGAGCGGGCTGAAAAAAGATTGTCCGGAGTGTACGACCCGCACCGCTTGCAACAGTTCTCCCTCTACCGAATCCTTTAACAGGTATCCACGCGCTCCCGCTTTGGTCGCCTTGATCACGTATGGCTCATCGCTGTACATGCTCAGGATCAGTACAGCGATTGCGGGATTCGTCCGCAAGAGCTGCGAAGTCGCCTCAATGCCGTTCAGTTCCTTCATTGCGATGTCCATGATGACTACATCCGGCTGGAGACGATTGCAGAATTGCACCGCTTCCACGCCGGAGGAGGCTTCCGCAACGACTTCGAAGTCCGGAGCGGCCTCTAAGATTCTCTTAAGTCCTTGCCGCAAAATCGTGTGATCGTCGGCTAACAGTACGCGGATGGGCATAGGTAAACCTAGATAGTACAGTGTATTGACACGTTCCGCCCGTTAGCGCAAGCTACGAACGAAGGATCAAGTGTGTTGCAGCTGAACGCGACCGGCAAACAGTGGGGCTCGGGGGTGCAAAAGCCGGGAGAATTCCTGGTGACTTTCGGCTTTGGTATTTTAATCGCGCTGCTCGTGTTATCCGGCTGGCTGATGGAGAGTTTCAAACAGACTCCGAAGCAGCGCCTGCCCGAACAGCTGGCACATGTCGAGGCGAAAGAAAAAGGTCTGGCGAGCGTCCGGAAATTTTTCGGACAGGGCGTCTCCGCCGCGCGCGATTTCCTGGTTAACAACCACCCAAACGCGGCCGAGGCCTACGCGCAGGACCTGCGAAAGGCAAAGGCCGGTGTCGCGGCCGGCATCGCCGAGCTGCGCCAGTCCGGCAGCGACCCGGCTGTGTTGAAGCAGTTCGAGAAGGATCTGGCCGATTACTGGTCGGTGTTGGACCACGCCTGTTCCTTCGACGCTAAACAGAAATCCGAGAACGGCTACGACTATCTGCGGGAGGACATTTTTCCCGCCCGCAACACGGCCCAGGACTCCATACGGGAACTTGCGGATGACGCCGGCAAGGAAAGAATTTCGCTCCTGGCCGGTTATGACCAGAGTCGCGATTCTCTGCTCACCTGGTTCTATGTCGTTCTGGGAGCGTGCGTTCTGTTCACCATTCTTCTGGCGTGGGCAAGTCTGAGCTACCGTTCGAGTCTTCAGCGCGAAAGCGTGATTAAATTCGATGAGGTGGCGCGCGCCCGCGACGATCTGGAACACCTCTCGGGCAAACTTCTGAAAGTGCAGGAGGAAGAGCGTCGCCGGCTTTCCCGTGAACTCCATGATGGCATCGGCCAGACGCTCACCGCGTTGCGCATGGAAATCCACCAGGCGCATTTGAATGCCGGAACCGGTACCGCCGCGGCGGAACGCCTGTTGCGGGCCCGCATGCTTGCCGAGGAAGCGGTTCATACGGTCAAGGACATCTCGCTGTTGCTCCGGCCTCCGCTGCTCGACGATCTCGGCCTCGAGCCCGCGATCGCATGGCAGACGGACCAGTTCACCCGCCGCACCGGAATCCCTTGCCGGTTTCGCGCTGCAGGCCTCCAGGAGATGTTGCCGG
>JAOAPQ010000152.1 GCA_025462965.1 Bryobacterales bacterium | reverse complement strand
ACGGGCAAAACGCTACAGACGAGCATGCCCGTGTGCCTGACCTTTGCGACGGCGAAGTAGTTACTCCTCCCCGATGTTGTGGATCTTGTCGCGCAACTCAGCCGCCAGGTGATCCACCGTTGTGTCTTTGCTGAGTTCGCGCGTCTGCGGGTCCCGTGCGGATTCCTCAATGCCCATGTGCTTGCTCATCACTTGCAAGGTCTGAATGATGTGGGTGATCTCCTTCTCGGCCAGCAGGTTGATCTGTAGATGGAGATGGTCGCGCTCGTCGGCATGACGGCCCATGCGGTTCTGTTTCATCAGAACCAGCGCGGAAAGGATAACGGCCTCGCAGGAAACCACCGTACTGAGCAGGGTGTAAGGGTACGGGTCGAAATGGGAAATTCCCGGGACGCTGATGCCGTTCACCAGGAACCAGACGCCGAACAAGACCAGATGGCCGATGACGAAGCGCAGGCTACCGGTGAAGTCGGCGATAACGTCGATGATCCGATCTACGGGCGTGCGGCTTTTGAGGAATTCCTGTTCGAGATTGGCGACCGCTTCGATGTTATCGCGAACGACGTTTGGCGGGTCGGTTTGAGCGACGTGCGTGTCGGGTTGAATAATGGCCGGCACGGCTAGGGCTTTCCCTTGGCGCGATCCTCACGGCTCTGGTCCTTCCATCCCTGGTGAGCTTCGCTCGCGCCTCGCTTCAGTTCGCGTCCCGCGGCCTTCGCGGCCTTCTCGCTTTCCTTAGCAATCTCGCGGGCTGCGCGTCCCGCTTCATATGCCGGCGTGCGGCGCTCCCGAGCCGCGGAATCGTCGCGTGAGCTGTAGCACGCGGTAAAACCGATGGAGACAAACGGAATCAAAATGACGGTCCGAAGTCGCATAAAGGCCACTATGCACGCAAGGGTCCGTACTATGTATTTATGACAATGACAGTCTTCGTAACGGGCGCAACGTCCGGTTTTGGCGATGCCATCGCGCGGCGTTTTGCCAGGGATGGCGCGCGTGTTATCGCGGCCGGCCGCAGGAAAGAACGCCTGGATGCTTTACGCCAGGACCTGGGAGAACGTGTTTTCCCCATCGTGCTGGACGTGCGGGATCGCGACGCTGTGTTCGAAGCGGTGGCCGCCCTCCCCGCCGATTTCGCCGCCATAGATGTGCTGGTGAACAACGCCGGACTGGCGCTCGGCCTGGAACCGGCCTATGAAGCGAAGATCGAGGACTGGGAAACCATGGTGGATACCAATATCAAGGGCCTGCTCTATTGCACGCGGGCGATTCTGCCGGGGATGGTGCAGCGCAAGGGTGGCCATGTGGTCAACATGGGATCGACGGCGGCCGAATTTCCCTATCCGGGCGGCAACGTCTACGGAGCGACCAAGGCTTTCGTGTACCAGTTCAGTCTGAATCTCCGAGCCGACCTCCTCGGAACGCCCGTGCGGGTCACCGATATCGAGCCCGGCCTCGTCGGCGGCTCGGAGTTCTCGAAGGTGCGCTTCCACGGCGACCAGGGGAAGGCCGATAAAATCTACGAGGGTGCGGATGCCCTGACGCCCGAAGATATCGCCGACGCCGTCCACTGGGTAACAACGCGGCCCTCGCGCGTAAACATCAACTCCGTGGCGATGATGCCGGTCACCCAGGCCTTCGGCCCGCTGGCCGTGAAGCGGTCTACATCCCCCGATGCGCCCCCGGCTCCTCCTCCGCCGACCAGTAAATCGCATTAAACAACAGGGGCAGCGTCGTGTGGGTCTGGGCGCGGTGCTGCGGCCTGATGCCGAACAGCACAATCCGGCCCGGATTCATCTCGATCGAGACCACGGCGGCGCGCCCCGCCATATAATCCTCGCCGCGCAACCATCCCGAGGCGAGCACTTCCGTATTCGGATACCGCGCCACCACCGTCGCCCGCTGCGAAGAGAATCCCTCCACCAGTTGGAAGAACGGCGAGTTCAGGTAGAATCCATGATTGTCCGCCAGCGCTCCGCGGCCCAGCGGATGCGTGGTGTCCACCTGGATATTCAGAATCGAGCCCGGCGCGAAGTGCTGCTCGCGGCTCAGCCCTTTTTTCAAATCGCGAACCGGAATGGGGAACTTGTCGATCACCAGGTCGCTCGCCTCACCCAATGCGATCAGCGTTCCCCCGTCGCCCAGGAACTCGCGAATCGCGGCGAGTCCCTTATCGCCGATGCCGCCCTTGTATTCCGGCCGGATGGTCGCGTAGTTCAGGCCTTCCATAATGTCTTTCGGGCGCTGATCCGGCAGGATGAGCACGTCGTACTTCGCATGCAGCTTGCCCGTCTGCATATCGGCGTTGTGCAGCGTGTGGTACGGGAACTCGTAGCGGTCGAAGACCAGCCGCGTCCACCCTTCGTCCATGTTGCTGGTCCACGACTGGTACATCGCAATGCGCGGCGCCCGGAATGGGAAACGCGGCGAAGCGGCTGCCTTCCCGGCGGTCTCTACGAGGCTGAAGCCATCGCCGATCGAATCGACTGTGTGCGCGCCGATGCCCTCCGCGACGATCCTGCTCGAACCGCGCGAATCCTGAAACGACACATGGGCGCCGCTCTTGAGCAGCCGGTTTACCAGCACGGCGGATTCGGCCCCGCGATAATCGAAAGCGATCCGCCCCTTGTCCTCGCGCACGATGCTGAGCGGAAACTTCGGCGTCGCCGCCAGCTTCTCCAGCTTGAGGTCCTTCGGCAGCGGCTTGGCGGCGAATACCGTGTCGGCGCCCAACTGCATGCCGAGCGACCAACCCGAGATATCGTAAGGCGCTTCCGCCTGCGCGGTTGGCGAGCGCTTCACTTCCGGATAAGTCTGCTTCTCCAACATGTCTTTGGCGTACCGTGCGAACACCTGGTTCATGGGCACCACGAACGTGCCCGTGGCATACGCTTTGCCATCGATTTCAAACTCCCCCGCGGCGCGCTGAACTTCCACTCCGCCGGTTCGCAGTTTGTCCACCAGTTCGATGGCCTCGAAGTTTTCGGGGTGCGGAATCAAAATCGCGTAGAGCTTGGTCTTCCCGTCGCCGATCTCGCCCTTCGCACCCCGGTCGAGGGTGTCCTTGTTGACGGCATAGATCTGACGCAGGATCGTCTCGCGCTCGCCCGCTGCGGTATCCAGCAGCGCCATGGTAGCGGTAAGTTCGTAATCCACAATGTCCCGCAGCCGCCATGTGCCGCCGCGCCAGGGCCTTGGATATTCGGTGCGCGAGGTCAGGTCGCGCGGCGCGGGCAGGGGATCGTTCG
>JAOAPQ010000840.1 GCA_025462965.1 Bryobacterales bacterium | reverse complement strand
ACCCGGAGATGGTCAGGCTTCCCGCCATTCAAGGTGCGCGCATCGTCTTTTACATCAGCCACGAATCCGGGCTGCGAGAGGAATCGAAAGTAGCGCCCTACCGCGCTCAACTAATGGCCCGGGCCGTGGAAAACGGCGTCTTCATCGTGTCCGCCAATGCGCCAGCTTCTCCCAAGGACCTTTCGGGTTCGCATGGTCAGAGCCGGATCGTGAATCCGGACGGCAACGTGGTGAAGGAAGCCACCTTCTTCGGAGATGAAATACTGACCGAAACTCTCACCGTGAAACGCGGAAACTTGCAGCGTCCTTTGGACGAATTGATGGGCGATTGGTGGAAGCACGGAGTCGAGCTCATGCTCAAGAATTGTCACCGGGTACTGGATTAGCTTCACAATTGGCATTGCGGTGGCGAGCGCACATCAGAACCTCACCCACACGTTAAGAAACGTCAAGACGCCTTTGGTACCGAGGTGCAGTAGTAACCAGCCACGCGACGCTTCCGTCCATCTGGATAAAGAACCCGCACAACCGGGCCGATCCTGATCGTCACCGGAGACCTTTATCTATGAAAAATCTTTTCACCGCTGGATTAACTGGCCTGCTCGCGCTCGGGATAACCGGCAGTGCCACGGCCCAGGACAATTCACGTCAACCGCGGGAGCAGAACCAGGCGCGCAAGGGGATCCACGGGCCGCGATCAATCGATCAAGAACTCGATCATCTAACAAAGGATCTGGAACTCACCCCGAACCAGCGGAAACAGATCAGACCCCTGCTTGAGGAGCATCACGACAGGATTCAGGCTCTGTTGGACAAGAACCCAGGGGTCCCACGCGAAGACCTCGGCCCGCAGATCCACGCGATCAGCGACGAAACGCACCACCAAATTGAGGCGCTTCTGACCGAGCACCAGAAACAGCTGGCAAAAGCCATGCAGGAACGCATGCACGATGGAAAGGAAAGCAGACGGCCTGCTCCTTCTAAGAATCCGGCTCAAGAGTAATGCTTGCAAGCGCTATTTGCTGCAGCCGACGAAACCGTGACTGGCGGTCTCGTCGGCGGACGCTCAGCGCGCTACGGCAGCGAAGCGCGCTTCTAGAAGTTCACGTGCAGAAGTCCAATGTAGGTTAGGATACCGGTCGTTGTCGAGTGGCCTCACCTCGGCGCTACCGCTAAACATTGTTCTCATATACATCATGAGCTGCCAATCAGGATAGAGCTCTCTATCGTCTGGATTTGCGGCGAGCTGGAGCCGTGAAATTGTGTCGCTCAGCTTGTTTATGCTACCGGCGTCGATAAGTTTGAACCGCTTTCCCGAAACCTCCTGCGCAACGGCGGCAAGTTCGCGCGCGCTAATCCGTTCACCCACAATTCTTAATGTTCCGACTGCTGATGCGTCTAATGATGCGAGCGCAGTGAAAGCGGCAATATCGTCGAGCTTTGTAAACTCTAACTTGTAATCAGGATCTCCCCAGTAGGTCACCGTGAGTGCCTCCAGATTGAAAGCCGGAAAGGGTCCAAGCAGCAGATCAAGAAAGGCCCCATTCAAAATAGATGTCGAGGCAATCACTGCCTTATCCAGATTGCGACTGAAGTCCCGACGGAGATCTAGAGTGCGGTTTTCGTATTGCGGCCATTTTGTATAGTCTGCACAGAAGTCTGACGGAATGAAGCGAGGTACTGAAGCCTCAGCGCTTCCCTCACACAAAATCTGTTGTGTGTCTACGATCACATCGCGGAGCCCTGCGAGCGCTGATACAACGCAGGACGCGCCGGCACAGGCCTTTACAATCTGCTTTAGGTCATGAAAGTCGGCTTCTACAACACTCGCGCCCGCCTTTCTAAGCATTTCGCACTTGTTTTTAGCTGTACCAGTGCGAACCAGAGCTCTTACCGCTGCTCCCTCTTTGATGATCGACTTTACGATGCGGCCACCAAGGTTTCCGGCGGCCCCGGCAACAACAATCGTCGTGATATTACTCATCTCCATCTCTCCTTTGTCCGTTGTTACATTTAGTTCGTTATGTACTCGCTGGAGAACCTTTCAGCTGATCGATCAGGCTCAGGCTTGACCGACCAACTAATCCGAGTTTGACAATTGGGCGCAGCTCATGCTTTCAGAGAAGGATTAAACTTCCATCAAATGAACATCAGTTCGTGCTCCCTGTTGCCCGGAGAGCGCATTGAGGCTATTCACCTGTACTCAGGCGACCTTCGGTGGCATTGAGGCGTCACGCAATGTCCTCGCGGGAGTTCTACAGGCCGCGCCGGTATGTACTCGGTGACAATCCGAACCGTGATCGAAAGGCCGTAGTGAGGTGAGCGTGACTGGAGAACCCGCAAGCAGCGGCGATATCGATCAGCGACGCCGATCTGCCGGCAATCAGGGCTTGCGCTTTTGCGAGACGCAATTCCAACAGATAACGATGAGGAGTCTGTCCGGTCGCCGCTCGGAACGTACGCAGGAAATGAGCCCGGCTGTAGCCGCTTTCAGCGGCTAGCGTCGCAAGGTCAAGATTCGCGCTAAGGTCGGCCTGCATGCGCTCCAGCACTCGCCGCAGGGGCCGGAGCGGCAATGGAGACACTGTAGTATCCGCAGGAAGCTTCTCTAATCGCGCAGCATAAAGCAAACGTATCGTGAGCGCGGCGATGAGCGACTCAGCATAGAGAGCGCCACATCGCCCTCCCGTCTCCGATTCCTTTACCAGAAGAAGGAGCAGATTGCGAAGGTCCGGATCGTCCGTTCCATATAGTCCCTGGAAGGTTCCGCGCGGGTGTCTGTCGAGCTCATCTTCCATCCCGCGAACGAAATTCGGATGAAGCGCACCGACAATCACCTCGTGGGCGGATCGATTGCGTGCCGCCGGCCTGATCCCGGAAAGACAGGTTGTAATGGTGTTCGGGTACTTCTTGTAGGGGGCGAATCGGCCACTGCGGAAGGCCATCTCCCCCTCGGCGGCACGCACATCCCACAGAATCAAGAAGTGGTGCTGTAAAGTTGACTCTGGCTTTTCGCTGGGCAAGGTTACGCGGCGCTCTATGGCGAAATTTTTCCAGCCCAATTCGACACTTGATGGTCGGCGCAAGGCGGAAGCACCCAGGAGAGCAGTGATCTCCGCACTCTCACGTTTAGCTGTCGCGTCCACGATGCCATTTTGTCGCTCGTTGGCAACCACGAAGCTTGTACCTCTCAAAACCGGCGCCTGCACTCCCGACAACAGCACCAAACGTGGCCCACGCCGCGTCGTAAGATCCCGTGAAACGGACCTGTCCAGGTTTTTAGATGCATTGGTGCCCAAATCAGGATTCGTGCCTTCGATTTTTGCCGAGCCTTGCGGCAGCTTTGAAAGCGTTTCGTCTTTACCACCCCTAGCCCGCTTCCGTTTGTTGTTGTCTCCCATAATCGTTTCATGATAGAATCATTTCAGATAGAAACGATTCGAGCTGGAGGTTGCAATGACTTCTTCACCAGACATCACAACGCGCATTCGTCATGCGGGACCGCCACTCGGGATCGTCGCCACGATCTTCGTGGTGCTTTTTCTTGCTGGTCTATATCCCGTCACGGGTCTTGGGGGAAATCCGGTGTTTCCGGGGCCCGGCGAATCGATCGACGTTATTTCGGCTTTCTTCCAGACACGGCCTTCCGCCGTTCTGTTTTGCGCGGCGCTACAGTTTGGCGCGGCCATTCCTCTCGGCATTTTCACCGCAACAGTCGTCAGCCGGTTGCGCTTTTTGGGGGTCCGCGCGGCGGGTACTGAGATTGCTTTCTTCGGAGGCCTGGCGACGGCCCTGAACATGATGGCTTCTTCTTCCGTGCTTTGGACAATGTCCTACCCAGGTATTGCGCAAGAACCGGCTCTCCTTCAGGCGCTCTATCGTCTGACATTCGCTTTGGGCGGTCCTGGCTTCTCCGTTCCGTTCGGCTTGCTGATGGCGGGCGTTTCGGTGACAGCGGGTTTCAACAAGCTCCTGCCGAAATGGATTGTCATTTTGGGGCTCGTGCTCGCGGTGGTGGGAGAACTGAGCTGGCTCGACATCCTGTTTCCGAGAGCGCTTCTCCTGATCCCGCTGACACGATTTCCGGGATTTGTCTGGCTGATTGCCGCTGGCTTTGCCCTGCCCAACACGGTTGATCGCGAAAGGGGCGCAACAAAGTGACGCAGGCCGGTTACGGCGCCACCCAAGCGACGCCTACACCGCCCTTTGTGGGGGGACGACGTTTACTGACAACGATCGCAGCAGGCGCAGCCGCCGGCGCCGGCGCGGGCGCCATAACCTGGTTTGCATTGCACGGGCTGATGCCATCGGCGAACGCTGCCCTCGTCACCCAACTGGTCGTCGCCGTTGTTTACGCCACGCTGCTCGCGAGCTTCGCTTTCTCGTTTGGTCCGTTACAAAGCCCGCCGCTGGATCTGCGATTCACTTCCGCAAGAGACCTCCTTCTGGCCTGCCTCGCTTTGCTTGGCATCGTCTGTTCTTCTCTTCTTGTGTATTTATTGCTAAGTCCTCTCACGGGCAGCCTCGCCGCCGCCGCACGTCAGATCTTGAGCCTCGCGACCGACGCGGTCCGCCTCAAGGGTCAGCCACCCTCAGCCTGGGTCGTCGCCATCGTCCGGGGTTGCCTGATTGTTCCTCTGTTTGAGGAAATATTTTTTCGCAGCCTGCTCCTCGGGTGGCTTCAAGAGCGCCTGTCGACGCGCAGCGCCATTGGCGTCTCGGCGGCGCTTTTTGCTGCGATGCATGGTTATCCGATCGTCATGCCGTACACATTCTTGTTCGGTGTCTTTACCGGCTGGATTCGCGCCCGAACGGGCTCCATATTCAACACCGTCGTAATGCATGTCCTCAACAACGTGCTCTTTCTCTGTGTCGGCCTTTATCTTTTGAGGTAACATTCCATGTCTCCTTAATGGAACATCGCGGCTGATCTGCATATTGACGATCGTTCTCGGAACCACGACGATGCGCCACATCGCCTGTAGCAGCGCAAGAACTTGGAAGCCAAACAGGAGACAAAGATGGAACAAAACACCAATTATTCAGATTTAAAAGGCAAAATCGTGCTTGTGACCGGTTCCTCGAAAGCGCTTGGCGCGGAGACGGCGCGCCGGTTCGCTTCAGCCGGCGCGAGGGTAATCGTGCACGGCCGCGATGAACAAGCAATCGCCAATGTGGTCGGGTCGATCGAGTCCAAAGGCGGCGAATGTTTTGGCGTTGCGGCCGATGTCACATCCACTGCCGCGCTGAAGCTTCTTCAATCACGCATCCGCGAGAAATTCGGCAATGTGGATATTCTGGCCGCTTTCGCGGGTGGAATGGGAAATCCCGTTCCCATCCTCGATATGACCGAGGAGCATTGGCGGAAGACCATGGACGTGGACCTTCACAGCAAATTCCTCGCGGTGAAGACCTTTGCGCCGGACATGAAGGCGAAGGGCCAAGGCAATATCATTCTGATGAGTTCTGGCTCCGGCCGCCTCGTCTCGCAAGCCTCGGCCGCGTACGGCGCGGCGCAGGCGGCAACGCTCATGTTCATGCGCCACCTCGCGCAGGAGTTGGGGCCTTTCGGTATCCGCGCAAACGCTATCGCACCCGGAATCGTGCGCAACGAAAAGGTCGAAAAATTTATGCCCGCCGAGATGCAGGACAGGGTTTCGGAAAGCTTGCCTCTCCGCCGCCTCGGGACGGCTGAGGATGTTGCCCAGGCGGCTCTGTTTTTAGCCTCGGACACATCGTCATGGATCACAGGTCATGCCCTTGATGTCAGCGGCGGCAAGGTCATGCTGTGAAAAGCATCCAAGAAAAAGACGGTGCGGAATCAATTATGAGCGATCTTAGCCTTCGTGTGCTTTCGCTCATGCTCCAGCAACCACCGTTTGCGCTCCAAACCTCCGCCATAGCCGGTGAGTGATCCGTTCGATCCGATAACACGATGACACGGCACGACGATTCCGATGGGATTGGAGCCGTTCGCGAGACCAACGGCCCTCACAGCCTTCGGGCGAGCGATCTGCCTGGCAAGCGTTCCGTAGGAAACGGGGGCGCCGCTGGCTATTTTGCGCAGTTCATACCAGACGCTGCGCTGAAATGCCGTGCCGGCAGTTTCTACAGGTATCTCGTCTATGGCGTCAATATCACCCGCAAAATAGCGATTGATCCTTTCTCTAAGGCCATGCGGATTACGAGCCGGATCGAGGTGGAATCCGTCTTTTCCGTAATGCAGCCGCAGAAGGCGCAGCATGCGTGGTTCGTAATCAGCCCAATCTACGGCACGTAACTTTCCCAAATCGTCCGCCACAAGCAGCAATTCGCCGATGGGCGTTTCTACTCGGTCGATCAACAAATGTAGAACATTAGACATAAGTACTCCTTGATCCTGATGTAGCAGTTGCGCCGGCGGCCCACAGGTGCTGTGCCGCGTACGCGCGCCATGGCCGCCACGACTCGGACCGTAGTAAGAGATTCTTCACCGTGGACTTTGCTCCGTCCACCACCTCTGCTCCGCGAAGCAACCCGATGTCAGCGGCAGGAAACGCATCCGTCTCGCGTAAAGCACGGAGTGCGATGTACTGCGCCGTCCACTCGCCCACGCCGCGGATCTTGCGCAATCTGGCTATGGCCTCTTCAATCGTGCCGAATGAACGAAAGAGATTCGGATCTGCCACCGCAGCGGCGGCGAGTTCTTTCAACGCGGATCGCCGTGCGGCCGGCATGCCGATATCTATAGGTTCCACCACGGCCAGACATTCGGCTTCCGGAAACACGTACGTTAATCGCGGGTCGCTCACGAAGTCATGCGATACCGTTTCACCATGGCTGGCGACGAGTTGTCCCGCCAGACGCCTGGCGGCACTAACAGTCACCTGCTGACCCAGAATCGCCCTCACCCCCAACTCAAAAGCATCCCATCCGCCAGGAGCGCGCAAGCCGGGACGTTGCGCTACGAACGGAGCCAGGCGCGGGTCAAGAGACAGGTGAGCATCAATCGTTTCGATGTCTGCGCCGAGATCAAACAGGCGACGCACGCGGCTGATGATTGCAGGCAGGTATTGCAATCGCGGAAACCGAACGGTGACGCACAGGCTCTGCCGCTCCGGCAAATGCGTGACCTGAATGCTTCCGGTAAATCCATCTATCCCGATCGTGCGTAGATAACCCCTGTTGTCGACTATTTCTACGCCGGGTATCGCCCGCGCCCGCAGGAAACCAAGCATAGAATCCCAGCTATAGGGCGGACGATAGCGGAGCCGTAACGTTACCCCAGCTGCGGAGCTCGCTGAATTCGCTGAGGCTTTTCGCCGCAGCCCGCTAGGAGGTCGGCGGAAGAGTTTAAGAAATATTTCGTTGAACCGCCGAATGCTGCCGAATCCGGCCGCCAACGCAACTTCGGTCATGGGCAATTTTGTTTCGTGGATCAGTTGTTTGGCGAAGAGGACACGCCGGGTCTGCGCCACTGCAATCGGCGAAGCGCCCAGATGCTGGACGAACAATCTTCGAAGGTGACGTTCGCCGATCCCGAGCCGTTCTGCGAGCGCTTCGACGCTTGCGTCATATCCGTCAAGCGCACCATCTGTAATCAGGGCAAGGGCGCGAGAAACTGTGTTCGAGGTTCCGCGCCAGGAAGCCAGGTCGAGGGCCGTCTCCGGACGGCAACGCAAGCACGGACGAAAACCCGCTTCTTGTCC
This sequence comes from Bryobacterales bacterium, assembly GCA_025462965.1. GTDB lineage: Bacteria > Acidobacteriota > Terriglobia > Bryobacterales > Bryobacteraceae > JALYXI01. The sequence continues at coordinate 7,841 of JAOAPQ010000840.1, read as the reverse complement.
CGCGGCCGCAGAACCGAAGAATCGGCAATTTTCGAGCTTTGGGGTTCGGGCCGGGCATACCGGACGGCAGTAAATACCGGTCGAGGTGACGCCCACGTACAACAAACCGTCGAAACGCGGATCGCGGCTCTGTAGAGCGCGATAACAAGTCTCTCGCTCAGGCAGCTCCATACGCGCATTCTCTCATCTGTCGAGCAGGCAAACTAGCGGTTTTCGGACACCAACACTTCACCGCACTGCCGAAAGCTCGCGCAGTCTACGTCCGGACGGAGCACGCCGAAAGGCGCTCAGCCGCCCCGCCAACTACGATGTATAGAGATCGACAAATGACACTCAGAACGAGACGTGAACGCGAAAGACTGCGCCAATCCTTCCGGCCGCCGCGTGTTCGGTTATTGTTTATGGGCGAGTCGCCTCCGGCGTCCGGACGCTTTTCTATTCGGCTAACTCTGGGGTTGTATCAAGCGATGCGTATGGCCTTCCAGACTGGGACTCCAAGGTGGACGATGAGGATTTCCTTGCCGCGTTTTGTTCTAGGGGCTGCTACCTGACTGACCTGAGTCATGAGCCCGTCGATCATCTCGACCTTCCCCTGCGCCGGGCGATGCGTAGGAACGGCGAGAAGTCCCTTGCTCGAGAAATTACGCGTCTCGAGCCGGAAATCATCGCTTCGGTGCTCCACTCGATCGCCGGTAACGTGGCAGCTGCTGCTGCGCGGGCAAATTGGCGGGGCGAAATTCTTCAATTCCCTATCTGGGAGGTGGTCTCGGCATCGCGATGCGTTCATCGAGGCTCTCGTGCCTGTCATTCGGCATCTTATCCTCTAAGAACGTACTACGCTCCCGCGATCAGGATCGCTCTTCAAATATTCAAGTTCCCAGGTTTTGAAGGCATACTGGTGAGAAGCGAGATGCACCTTTCGGCCCCGAAACTTAACTCCTTCCATCTCCAGACGGAGGCGTTGTTCCGCGCCCGCTTCAAAACGAAGTTTGATTTCACCACCCGCCCCGATCACCCGCTGCCACGGAAGTGAGCCGGCAGGATCACTTCGGAGAAGCCGCGCGACAGCGCGGTGATAGAGAGGGTATCCCGCAGCGGCGGCCACCTGCGCGTAAGTGGCCACTTTGCCTTTAGGGATAGAAAGGATCACCCGCCGGAAAGCGGCGTCTCGAAGGCTGTTCGGCCGTGTACTATCCTTCGTGATGCGGAGAATCAGCTTCTTGGAGATAACTGTCGGCGTTTTTCTGGATAATCGCCATGGGCACATCCTTCCAGTGATCAAGACGGCGACTGTTTGGTCCGATTTGCTCATCCGTTCTCCCCGTCGGTTTCAATTTAGCGCAAACATTTGTGATGTTGTGGCGCGGCCCCAATGTCGGACGACGCACCTGGACCTTCGCGTAGGGGTGATATCCTTCAGCCAAATGTCGACTCGCGCCTGTTCTTTGGTCAGGCCTCTGTGTCAAACCTCTTGATGCCGACGGCTTCGAAGCAGGCCTCAGCTGATTCGAAGTTTCTGTACAATCCCGAACATTTGTTTCCCTAGATCGCTCATAAAGTCCGGAGCGAGCTTCGTGGCAATGGACACAACAGAGGTGGTGGTCGCTCCAGCGGCTTCGATTTGCCGCAAGGCAGCCTGTTCGGTCCGTTCGGACATGCCGCCGCACGCATCCACAGGGACCAGAACCTGGTATCCCCGTTTGCGAGCGTCGAGCACGGCGTGCAGCACAACCACTTCGGTAGCGAAGCCGCCGATGACCAGAACCTTGCGCTCCGACCGGGCGAGTACTTCCACCGTGGAGGGTTCTGTAAACGGGCTTGTTGAGGCGCGCAGCTTCTCCTGCGCAAAGCCGCTGTTCCGCAACTCGGGAATCAGCTCGGGTGGGTTCTCCCCCTCCGGTACGACGCTTAAGGTCGTGGGGAGCGCGAAAAGCTTCGCGAGTTCCAACAGCACTCCGGCAGACTTGGCCAGGGTTTCCATGTCGGTAGTCTTGCTGCGGGCCACAATCTGCTTTTGCAGATCGCACAAAAGCACCTGCGTAGACTGCGATAACAGCAGATCCCAGGCCCACGCTTCGTTATCCATGTGCTATTTCCTCTTTCGCTGATGACGAGGGCGGCGAAATCAGCCATTTCTCGCAATATGATGCGAGCTTTGCGACCGATTTGTCCGTTCCCGTAAACGCGAGGTATCCGTCGGGCCGCACTAGAACGATGGAGGGTGAACTCCCAAAGTGCTCTTGGAACTTACCCTCACCGGGGGACGCCGCAATCTGGTAACCCCGTATCAGACTGTGCCAGGGGCCAATCGCTTTCTGGACATCTGAATGCGTCTTGGCTGGATCGGGAATGTTGCTGAAGAAGAGTGTGAAACTCGATGGGTCCAGGAGACCGAAGATCGTTGCCGGCTCCGATCGTTTGCTGGGCCCTTGGCGATTCAATACAGTAACCGCCAAGTCGGGCATGCGATCACCGGCGCGCAGATTCCCCCCATTTTCAGTCGAGTCGGACAACGGACTCTCGCGGTAGTTGATCGCAAGCTGGCTCATCCGCTCTGTGCTTTTCTGCTGAACGTTGTCCATGCTGACCAGCCATGGCGCGACGTGGTTAAAGACAGAGCGAAACAGCGTGTTCTCGGTACCAATGGCATGCGTCAGTGCCTCGGTTTTGCCTAAAACGTTATGGATGACCGGCACGCGATCGCTGTTATACGTATCCAGCAGTTCCGGTTTCGCTTGCCCCTTCATGACCAGAGCCAGCTTCCATGAAAGATTGATCATGTCCTGCATTCCTGTATTCATTCCCTGGGCGCCTGCCGGGCTATGAATATGCGCTGTGTCTCCCCCCAGGAACACTCGTCCCACCTGAAGGCGGCGAACCATGCGGCTGTTGATGCGGAACCAGGAACTCCAGCCCATGTCCCGAAATTTCGAAGGAATGTGAGAGCGCTGATCGTAAATCTGTTGTAACTCCCCTAACGACGGCGCGGTATCCTTCGCAGGCTTGCTGAGGGGATTACTGGCGATCAGGCGGAAGCGGCGTTTGCCCATAGGGAAGAGGCCCATGAAGCCATGCTCGGACGAGAAAATGTGGAAGTCGGTATCGACGAGATCGCCGTCGATGTATAGATCACCGAGCGCATAGCTTTCCGCCAGAGACTTTCCTTCGAAATCAAGCCCAAGAGTGCCGCGAGCCGTACTATGTGCTCCCTCTGCGTCGATCAAATAGGCACATTCGCATTGCTCGAGCGATCCATTCGTTTGTTGGAGGACGGCAGTGAGGGTCGCGCCCCGATCAGCTTGCCCGAACGCAATCAGTTTCAGGTTTCGCTCAATGGTGACACCGGCGTTTTCGAGCGCCTCTCGCAGAATCCTTTCGGTCTCGGCCTGGGAAACAAACAACATGTAGTGGTACTTGCTGTCGATGTGCGCGAAATCGATGCGAAAAATACGCTTTCCATCGCCGTAGATGCAACCAGCGAGACCAGGGTTTCCGAGTTCCACGAGTGCGGTTGCGAGTCCTCGCTGTTCGAGCAACTCCAAAGTGCGCGCTTGTACGCCGATTGCTCGTGATGTTGTCTCAGGTTCAGGCCTCTTTTCGATGAGACGGACGGGGATGTTGAAGCGCGACAGCTCAATTGCTGCCATCATGCCTGTGGGACCCGCCCCTGCTATTAGAACTGGCTTTAGCTTTTCACTCATGGTCATTCTCCTAGGTAGATTGCACTCCTCGGTCCAGAACGCCAATTGTTAGTCTTTCTTACGCTTACTTTGTTCTATCCAGGCCCATGCCATAGCCGTTTCTTGCGATTAGTGTATTGCAACGTTTTCGCCTTGCCCCAGGGGTCTTTCCTTTGACAGAAAACACAATGCAAAATAGAACTGGAAAACGAGACTTGGAATGACAGAATCCTAGCAAGTGCCAGCATTCCGGGAGTTGAACGAGGGACCTATCAGGTGTGTGCTTCATCATCTTGACCTGTTTAATTTTTAAGTCCCGCCTCGACTGCGGAATCCGAGTTTGGCGGCGGCTCCAACTGGCAAAGGTCAGGCCGCGTAAAGAGCGGAGTCTACACGGCCGCGCTACTTGAACCGCGAAACACCATGTCCAAGCGCTAGAACAGCTCCAACCGCATCCGATCGTAAAGCCATGAAAGCTCATTTCCCCCAGACTGGTCGGTGCTCCGATGGGAATCCGAGTCACCGAGCCCTGCCGCGCTCGATTTAAAGCTCTGCTCCGCATGAGCCGCCAGGCCATGACATGAACCCCAGAAGTGTCTTGCATTTCTCTGCATCCCTTCCGCATCTTAACGAATCTCACTATTGACATCAACTATATTGATGTCAAGATATTGTTTGGAACTCCTGGCGATTCAGAAGGGACTTCTCATGATGACGACAAACGCGCTGCCATCCACCTCCGGCAAGGGCCGCCTGATCACTCTTTGGTTTCTATCCGGTCTTGGCGCTCTGGCCTTTATAGCGGCCGGCGCCTCCAAGCTTGCCGGCGTCGCTGGAATGGTGGCGCTATTCGACAAGGTCGGGCTCGGCCAATGGTTTCGGTATTTCACTGGCATTCTGGAACTGGCTGCCGGCATCGGCTTGCTGACTTCCCGCTACGCTTTTTATGCGGCGGTACTGCTCGCCATTATCATGGTCAGTGCGATCATCGCGCACGTGACCGTACTCGGCAGTTCCCCCGCCGCCCCGGTTGTGCTGTTCGCCCTCACCGGGATGATCGCCTATTTACGAAAGCCCTAAACAACAACCAGCAAAGGACTAAGACATGACCGCTATTTCTGTAGTCGTCGCCAGCACGCGTCAGGGCCGGTTTTCTGAAAAGCCGGCGCAATGGATTCTTCAGCACCTCAAGAAACGGGACGGAATCGAAGCCCAGTTGCTCGACCTTCGGGACTTTCCGATGCCCTTCTTCGATCAGCCTCTGACGCCTGCGATGCCCGGCCGCGCGCCTTACGAGAATGAAGTTGTCAAACATTGGACTGCCGGAATTGCGGCATCGGACGGGTTTGTTTTCGTTACTCCGGAATATAACTACGGCCCTTCAGCAGTCCTGAAAAATGCAATCGACTGGGTCTATCCGGAGTGGAACCGCAAGGCGGCTGCTTTCGTAAGCTATGGCAGCGCTATGGGCGCGCGCGGCGTCCAACAGCTTCGGGAAACGATGATAGAGCTTCAGATCGCCCCGGTTCGGTCGTCCGTCCACATTCCCGTTGCGACCCTTTGGGCGCATTACCAGGGCGGCGACGTGGAAAAAGGACTCGCCGAGCTTGAGAAACAAGCCCAAACCATGATTGATGACTTGCTATGGTGGACGACGGCACTGAAGACAGCCCGCAACGCTCAACAACCGAACTGATAGAGGCCAACCTATGTCTTATATGAAATCCCACGCCAAAATGGATACGACATCAATGAGGCAAAATCCTCTTTCGCGCATCGCCAGACGCACCCGTGGACAGAGCCAAGGACCTGTCACACGCCTGATGTCGCCGTCCGACTTTGGCCGTCTTCTAAAACCCTTCGTATTCCTTGACCTCATCGACAATCAGGGAAAGCCGTTCTCTGGCTTCGGGCTCCATCCTCATTCCGGCATTGCAACCCTTACCTATATTGCGGAGGGCAGCGTGCGATACGAAGACACGAACGGAGCGACGGGGTTGTTGCCTGCCGGCGCTCTGGAATGGATGCGGGCCGGCGGCGGCGTCTGGCACGGCGGCGGCGCTGGCGAACCCGGGCGGACGCGGGGCTTCCAGCTTTGGATCGCCTTGCCGCCCGAACTAGAGCTGGGAACATCGGAGAGCGTCTATCTGGCGCCTGGCGTTATTCCCCACGATGGGCCGGCACGCGTCCTCCTGGGCAGCTACGGAACTGCGACAAGTTCGATAAGAGCCCCGTCACCCCTGAATTACCTAGCCGTTCGTTTGAAAGCGGGAGAACGCTGGAGCTACCAGCCGCCCGCCGAGCACACAGTCCTCTGGACCGCCATCGGGATGGGCTCCGTTCTCGTTCCGGACGAACTGCAACAGGGCGAGCTGGTAGCCTTCAAGGCGTCGAGCGCCGCGATTGAATTCGAGGCCCAATCCGATGCAGAGCTCGTACTGGGCTCCGCTATCCCGCATGACTATGACCTTGTCTTGGGCTCCCACTCTGTGCATACAAGCAGCGAGGCGTTGCGTGAAGCCGAGGCGCGGATCTCGGCGATCCAGACGCGCCTGATTCAGCAGAGCAGGCTTTGAACAACACACTGAATGAAACGCTCCCGGCCGGTCGCGATCAAAACTCGTTCGGCCTTGAGCAGAGGGTATCCTGGAGGCGTGGAGCAGCAGAGAACAGTTGCAGCATTTCGGACTGGGATTGGAACTTCACTCCGCCGCACCCGGAGTGTTCGCCTCTACATCTAGCTCTCGCGCTCGATCACTCTGCTTCACCGCGAAGGGGGATTACGTCCTGTGACCGAAGCCAACGCGCAAAAGGAAAATTCGATATACCCATTGGTTTCACCTTTGATGTCGAGCAGCGGACTTGGATGGAAGAACCTGGTAATCGAGCACCACTCACTGTTGCCACACGAGTTCCCAGAGGTTCGTCTTAGGCATCATATCGTTGAACTTGCATCGGGACAGCACCAAGCCTATGTTGAGCGCCCCGATTGGAGCGGGCACTGGAAACCCTATTCGAAACCTCCGGGGAACATCTGGCTATTCTCGGAGGGCATACGTCCAGCAATACGCTCCTATTCGCAGATTGAGTTGACCGTCTGTGGGCTGGATCCGGATTTTGCCGCAGAAGTGGCCCGAGAGCTGCATATCAGCCAACTCCGGGGGCGAGCAGAAATCCGCGATGAGCCTGCGGTTTACTTAATGAGGCTTTTGGAAAGCGCGGCGCAGTCCGGAGATTCGTCCAACCAACTTTATGTGGATCACTTGGCCTATGCGCTCACCTTGCGGCTGTTCACTGCTGGAGAGAACAGGCAAAGCCAGCAGGTCCCCAGAGGGGCGTTACCCCTTCACCGCCTGCGGCGTGTCGTTGAGCGCATGAGGGCTGATCTGGCTACCAATCTCGATCTCAAGACCTTGGCGGCGGAGAGCGGCTACAGCCGGAATCAGTTCCTGCGTATGTTCCGGACCGCTACGGAGTCAACGCCTCATCAATTCTTCTTACAACTGCGCATGGAGAAGGCCCAATCCTTGATGAAGAACAAGGCCCTAAGGATCATCGATATCGCGGTGTCGTGTGGATTCGCGAGCCAGGCTCACTTTTCGCGTGTATTCAGGCAGATTGTTGGAGTGACGCCGATGCAGTATCGCCGCGAAATTTGTTAGTGTTTTCCGTCAAAAAGAAGGTCGCTTAAGCAAGAGGTCCCCCGAGAGGAAATTTAATCTCGGGGTATATGACGACCTCTAATTCTGATCAACATCTTAATCAAAAGATTGACCTCCGTACTGGCGACACCGAATTTGCGGAACGCGTACGTCTCAATCAGCAAAAACTCACGGCTGCGCTGAAACCGCACTACGATTTCATTGTCTGCGGATCCGGCTCTTCCGGTTCTGTGGTCGCGCGCCGACTCGCCGAAACTCCGGATGTCAGCGTCCTGCTGATTGAAGCAGGAGGCAGTGATGACGTTCCGAACGTAACTCAGGCGGACCAATGGTTCCTGAATCTCGGCAGCGAGCGCGACTGGAACTTTCGAGCTCAGCCCAATCCCTGCCTCAACGGGCGCTCCATCCCGCTGAATATGGGGAAAGTCCTGGGTGGCGGATCCAGCATCAACGTGATGGCTTGGGCACGTGGGCACAAGAACGATTGGGACTTCTTCGC
>JAOAPQ010000116.1 GCA_025462965.1 Bryobacterales bacterium | reverse complement strand
CAGCGGATCGTTCGCTTAGTAGCTGAGCCGCAAGCCCAACTGAACGGTTCGGCCGGCTCCAGCGGCAGTGATCTGGCCGAAGTTCGAGGCGGTCACAGAGCCTTGGGGAGCGCTGAAGTTCACCTTGTTCGTCGAGTTGAACATCTCGGCGCGGAACTGTAGCTTGACCCGTTCCGTGATTGGCTGGTAACGGCTGAAACCTACGTCGAGGTTGAAGAGACCCGGATTGCGCAGATTTGGTTCGGTGCGAGAATCGGTTCCGAAGGAATAGAGCGGCGCAGCCGTAAACGCAGAGGTGTCAAACCACTTATCGATAGTTTGTCCGCTGCTGAGATTTGGATTCTTCAAGCGTACAGCGTAGGCTGAGGTATTGGGCAACTGTGTATTGTTGGGTGCTGTGATCACCACGGGCTGACCGTTTTCCAGGAGCATGATGCCGCTTACCTGCCAGTTGCCCACCACTTTCCCTACAAGGCCGTTATGTGCCCACTTCTTCCCCGTTCCGACGGGCAATTCGTAAACAAAGTTCGTGACGAAAATTTGTGAGCGGTCGTTGTCTGAGATGGAGCGGGACATGCTGAGGTTGTATGGGTTAGCGATGCTTGACCGTCCTCCAAAGCGTTCAGGCACATCGTCGATGAGTTTGCTGAAGGTGTAGCTTACCTGGAACAGAAGATCATGCGCAAAGCGTTTGTCGGCCCGAAGAGTCAAGGCGTGATAAATGGAATCGCCTACAGAAGCGCGAATGTTATTGATGCTGGTGTATTGCGGGTAGGGTATCAGGAGGCTGGATTGCCTTACTGTGGGCGTACTCAAACCGCCGCTGGTGATCTTCCCATAGAACGGATTGGGTACTAACGCATTCAGTTGTGAGCCCAGCGAGAGGTACTGTGGGTTCGGCGCGTTGATATTCAAGTTCGCCCAGATATGCTCGCCTCGACTTCCCAGATAGGCTGCCTCGATAAGCAGGTCGCTGAAAATCGTTCTTTGGAAACTGGCATTCCACTGCTGGTTGAGAGGAGTTAACCAGGTCGGCAATACCGCGCTGATGCCGTTTCCAATCAGTGTATTCGGATAGCTGAGCAGCCCCGATACAAAGGGATTGGAAAGCGAAGCACCAACCGGCGGGGTGTTCGGAGCCGCCGGGGGCTGACCCAGGAACACGGGCGTGGACGCCTGTGAGCCGCTGCCGAGGTCCCCGGGGCTCGCGCCGATCCCGCCGCTGCCGGGCAGATAAAACAGTCCGTAGCCTGCGCGAAAAACGGTGTCCTTCATGAATGTGTATGCCAACCCAACGCGCGGTGCAAGGTCTGTCTGATTAGGGTTGCTTTGGTAGCGGTGCGAATTATTCGTGAAACTCAACACGCCGCTTCGACCCGTAACGGGATCGATCGCGGCTGGGTCAAAAAAGGCGAGATGATTATACCGCTCCTGATAGGGAGTCTGATACTCCCACCGTGCTCCCAGGTTCAGAGTTAAATTGCGAGTGATCTTCCAATCGTCCTGCAGGTAGACGTTATAGCTTCGTTGGGAAGCCGCCAGGGAAGGGCCGATGCTAAAGCTACCAGCGGTGGGCGCACCGAGTAACATGGTGGCCAAGCCAAAGCCCGAGGTTGTGCTCGCCACGCTTGGGTCAGGGCCCTGAGTATAAGTGCGGCTGAAGCTGAAATTGCCGGAGGGATAATCCGGCCGGAAAATGTTAAACGCAAGGAAGAGATAGTCAATTCCAGTCTTGATGGAATGTGATCCCCGTAGCCACGTGAAGTGGGCCTGTGCTTCCGGGGTATTTTCAGCATCGGTATAATGTGACGCGCGCTGCGGCCCGAGGCTTGTCAGGTCAGTGATGTCGACTGTTGGGAACAGACGGTCGAGCGAGGCAGTTTTCAAATACGCCGGCAGGCCGAGTGTTGTCACGTCGAAACCCAAGCTGCGCGGATTACACGTATTGATTTGGCGAGTATAACTGAGGCGAAATTCTCCAATAATGTTCGGCCGCAAAGTTACCGTGTCGCTTAGCGCCATCACCCAAGGGGAAGAATTCGCGTTGCTTTCGTTGCAGTTTGTTCCGTCTTGCGGGAATGCGAGTGCCGTATAGCCGGGTGTGCTGGCAGGACTATAAGTAACGCCGTAACGAAAGAAGAGCCGATTACTGTTGCCGATGTTCTCGTCAACCCGGCCATAGTATTTCGTGGGCGTGTTGGCTCTGGTCGCCGATACCGCATAGTTATTGGTGATGCCGGGAAGGTTGGGGAGCGGGTAATACTGCAACATGTTTTTCGCCACCGGATCTATGCGGCTCGCCGGTATCTGATTGTTCGGAAACTGAGTTCGTGTATAGCTGCCAGGGACGGCCGGGTTGGGAACCGTTGTCAACGGATCGAATATTTGAATCAGCGCCCCCGAGGACGTGGTGGTCTGCGAAAAATCACCGTTGCGCTGCGGGGCCGTCGGGACACTCGCAGTAATATTGTCCGGGCTGCGATCGGGGATTCTTTCATAGTTGAAGAAGAAAAAAGTCTTATTCCGCCCGTCGTATACCTTCGGAACGTAGACGGGGCCGCCGATCGCGAAGCCAAACTCGTTGTGGCGAACCGGGTTGCGTTTCAGGCCGTTTCTATTGTTGGTCCAGCCATTCGCGTTCAGGACGTTATTGCGGAAGAACTCGTAAGCGCTGCCGTGAACGTCGTTGCTGCCGCTACGTCCCGCCGCCGTGAGAATTCCGCCGCCGGACCTTCCGTATTCAGCCGAGAAATTATTGGTGATGACTTTAAACTCCGCCACCGTTTCGAGAGGCGGGGTATAAGCGATATCGTTCGTCGACGTGTTGCGGGTTTCCTGGCCGTCAAAAAGCACACCGCTCGTGTTCGATCGTCCGCCACTGATAATGGGCCCGGTGCCGCTATTTCCGGACGGTGTCACCCCGGGTGCAAGCGTCAGCAGCGCGTATGGATTGCGACCGCTGAGCGGAAGCTGTACGATCTGCTGCGCGCTCACCACATTCCCTTGAGAGGATGTCTGGGAATCTAGCATTATGGCATTTGCCGTAACCGTGATCTCCTGTTTCACACTTCCCGGCTTGAGCGTAATGTTGATCGTTGCGTTCAATCCAACGGTAATCGTGATATTGGTGACGCGCTCGGTTGAGAAGCCATCCTTCTGAGCGACAACCGCGTAGCGCCCCGGCGGCAGGAAGGGCACGCTGTAGTTTCCCTGTTCGTTTGTCTCTTTGATGGATTCTACCTGTGTGCCGGTATTGGTGATGACCACCTTCGCATTCGGAACGGCGGCGCCGGACGGGTCCGTCACGATTCCGGTGATGGTCCCCTGCTCGACCTGCCCAAAACATGCCGCAGCGCCTCCTAAAATCAGGCACGCGAATGCCACCCATGAGTTCCTTCTTTGAAACATACCTGGTTTCTCTCCCTTGCGAGTTTGTGTCTGTAAAACGTACTGTGTGTTCACGATACGCGCAGGGCGGCCGGTGCACAAGGTTAAGAACGTTCTTAACGTGGAATTAGCGTTGGGATACAGCCGCGGAGACAGGCACCTCTCTACGCCAGTACCTCCTTGATCACGCGGCCGCCCGTATCCGTCAACCTCTGATTGCGGCCGGCACTGTAGTAGGTGAGCCGCATGTCGTTCAAGCCCATCAGGTGCAATACGGTCGCGTGGACATCCCGCATTCGGTATATGTTTTCGACGGCCTTGAAGCCGAGGTCATCCGTTGCTCCCACCAATGTGCCGGGCTTAACGCCGCCCCCCGCGAACCATATCGTCATTGCGCGCGTATTGTGGTCGCGCCCGGCGTTCTTTCGAAGATCGGCCGGGTTATCGGGGGTGCGTCCGAACTCTCCCATCCAGACGACGAGAGTGGAATCCAGCAACCCGCGCCTCTTCAGGTCTTTGAGGAGAGCCGCGATGGGCTTATCCGTCTCCGCTGCATTCTTAGTATGGTTCTTTACGATAGCCGTGTGCCCGTCCCAGGACTGGCTGGGCGTGTACAACTGGATGAAACGAACACCCTTTTCGACCATCTTGCGCGCCATCAGGCATCGTTTTCCGAAAGACTCCGTCACCGGGTCGTTCAGGCCATAAAGTTCGCGTGTGGTTTCGGGTTCACCCGCTATATCGAGGGTTCCGGGCACTTCAGCCTGCATCCGGTACGCGAGTTCATAGGAATCCATGCGGCCTTGCAGATCCGGATTGGTGAAGTGCCTGGCCAGATACTCCTGGTTGTAGGAACGGAGCAATTCCATTTCGTGGGACTGCACCTCCGGTGTCACGTCCGCCGGAGGTTTCAGGTCCAGAATCGGATCGCCTTTCCATCGCAGCACAGTGCCCTGGTAGCTGGCGGGCAGAAATCCCGGACCCCATTGTTGCGATCCGCTGAACGGCAGGGAGCGGAAGTCCGGGAGGACTACAAAGGCGGGTAGATTCTGATTTTCCGTGCCAAGGCCATAGGTGACCCATGAGCCCATGGATGGTTTTCCCGGAATCACAACGCCGGTGTTCATCAGAAAGACAGCTGCTGGATGATTTCCGTTTTCGGTCTGGATGGATCGAACAAATGCCATATCGTCCACACAGGTGGCCAGATTCGGGAACAGGCTGGAGACGTCCATGCCACAGTTACCGTACTTCTTGAAGGTGAAGGCGCTTTTCAGAATCAGCCGAGGCTTGGCGAAGAGATTTGGCTGGTCCGTGTTCTTTTCCTTGCTCCAATCCATTACCGTGTTGTCGAACTTCTCCAGGCTCTGTTTCGGATCGAAGGTATCCATCTGGCTGACGCCCCCGAGCATAGTGAGGAAGATTACTGACTTCGCCTTGGGAGCGTGATGCGGCTGCTTGGGAGCGAGAGGATTTGAGGCGGCCTGCAGATTACCATTCAAGAGATTGAGAAATGCGACACCGCCTACTCCCGTAAGGCTTTGATAGAGAAAACTACGCCTTGCAAAATCGATACTCATCATTACTCCAAATAAAGGAATTCGTTCAGGTTGAATAAGACGACCCCGAGCCGCGAAAGCGCCGCTCGCGAAGGCTCACTGCCGAATAATGTCTCCGCTTTTTCACGCTCGGGACCGGACGGCAATCTTCCCAGCCCCAGAAGGAATGCCGTGTCTATTTCTTTCTGGCTGTCCGCGCCCGCGAGTTCGACGACCCGATCCGCAAAGCGCTTTGCCTCACCGTTGATGAAGTCGCTGTTCAGGAGCGCGAACGCCTGGGTCGGTACAACGGTTGTGCTTCTCCGTGAACATACCTCGCTCATATTGGCGCCATCAAAAACCTCAATCATAGGATTCATGACGGAGCGGCGCTGGAACGTGTATATCGTCCTCCTCGCCTGTTCCTTCTCGCCGGAAGGGAACCATTTGAAGAATTCGAAACCATCCGCAACGTCGGACGGCACGTTCACAAACACGCCGGGACCTCCGTCGGATTTTTGCAGGTGGCCGCTGAGCGCAAGTACCGCATCGCGGATGGCTTCGCCTTCCAGACGGATCCAATTCATTCGCCAGAGAAGCTGGTTCTTCGGATCTATCTCGGCATATTTCTGGTATTCGGGATTTTCCGTGGATTGCCGGTAGGTGTTGGACGTGAGCATCAGGCGATGCATTGCCTTCAGACTCCACTGCTTTTCCACCAGCTGAGTGGCTAGCCAATCGAGGAGTTCCGCTCCCCGTTAATGCCGAAATCGCTCGGCGTACGTACGATTCCTTCCCCGAAATGATGCTGCCAAAGGCGATTTACGATGACTCTGGTAGAGAGCGGATTGTCGGCGGATGCGATCCAGTCAGCCAGAGCTGTTCGCCTCCCGGAACTGCCGCCCGCAAAGGGAACTTTCGCGGGATCCCCATTGCCTGCTACAGCCTGCAAAAATCCGGGCTCCACTTTTTCACCCTTATTGGCCAGTTCGCCTCCGGCAAGAACGTAAGTTTCGGCCAGCGAGGGAACCTGAGGGGGGACCACGTCCGAGACTGAATAGGCGACAGGGCGGTAGCGCGCCATTTCCTCGGTTAATTTGCGCGCATTATCCTTGGCCTGGTTCCACTCTTTGCGCTCCTCAGGACTGAAAGTATTGTCCTTCGCATCTTTCAATACCTTCATGAAGTCGCCGTCTTTCTTGACGGTGGAAAATTTACCCTTTAACCGGGTCTC
>JAOAPQ010000114.1 GCA_025462965.1 Bryobacterales bacterium | reverse complement strand
TGGGCGATCGCGTTCCGGGTATCGTGCGCCATCGCCATCAGCTATTTCGACCGCCAGACATTACCCGTCGCCATAGCTGCGATCCAGCGCGACATTCCGATGTCGAACACGATTACTCTACTCTTCAATCTTGGTGGTCGCTGGCCTGCGCTGCCCATGGTCTTGCCAGGTCATACTCACAACCAATTCTCATAGGTTTTTCTCTCAGCGTTTCACGGACAAACTGAGCGTACTTCTTCTCGCCATCCAATGTCGGCCACCTTCACCCGCGGCTCGTTCGTAACATCAAGGGAGACCTGCGTGCCGTTATCACGAGGTTGTCGCCGGCGTTTGTCTCGCGGCGGCGACCGCTTCGTGGTCTTAGTCGTAGCGCAGCGAAATAGCCGGATCTACCCTCGTTGCCCGGTTGGACGGCAGGTATGACGCCGCAACCCCAACCATGGTCAGGACCACGATCACGGCGGAGAGCGTAATCGGATCATACGGCGAGACCCCGTAAAACTCGCTCGCCAATACTCTGGTAAGAACAAGCGAAAGCGCCAACCCTGCCCCCACTCCGATGAAAATGAAGCGCAGCCCGGAGAGAATCACCAGTGTGCGCACATTCCCCGCGCTCGCACCCAGTGCCATCCGAATGCCGATTTCGTGGCTCTGCTGCGACACGGTGTAGGAGATCACGCTGTAAACGCCAACGCTCACCAGGACCAGGCCGATCGCCGCGAACACACCAAATAGAATCATGCCGAAGCGCGGTTTGGCGAATTGGAACAGGTCGATTTCCTCAGCCATGGCCCGGGTGCGCTGCGGAACCACTCCCTTGTCCAGTGCCAACACTTCGCCTTCGACAGCTCTTGCCAATGGCGTCGGCGCTCCCACCGTGCGCACAAAAATCCGATAGCCGCCATAGCTCGAATGCGAGTAGGGTGCGTAAGCTTCGGGCGTCACCGGGTCGCGCACGCCGTGGTTCTTCATATCCGAACTGACGCCGATAACTTCGAACCACGGGTCCGCGACCGGCGCCGGCGCCCTCTCCAGGCCGCTTAGTTTGATCCTCTTCCCGATCGGATCCTCGCCCGGGAAGAATTTCTTCGCCAACGTCTGGTTAACGACTGCCACCTTGCGCACGCCTTCGACATCCTGCACACTCAGAGCGCGACCCCGCAGCAACCTTGCGCCCAGTGTGTCGAAGAACGCCGGACTGCACAATATCATCTGACCTTTCCAGTTCTCCGAGTGAGTCTTGCCGGCCGCATCGAAGTCCGTGTCGATTCCGCCAAACGGCGGGAATGCCAGCGCCCCTGTCACGGAGACAACTCCAGGCAACCGCTCGATGCGTGGTAGTAGATCCCGCAGGAATCGCGCCTGCTGCTCGGCGGTCTTGTATTGCTTCGCCGGCAGATTCAGTCCCATGGTCAGGATCTTCTCGCTGTGAATTCCGAGATCCACCTCGCGCTGCAGGAAGAAACTTCTCATTAGAAGTCCGGCGCCGGTCAGCAGCACCAGCGACAAGGCGACTTCGCTCACGATGAGCGCATTGCGCAAGCGCCCGCGCCGGAATCCGCTGTTACCGCGGCCGCCCGATTTCAGCGGCTCACTGAGATCGCGCCTCGACGATCCGAGCGCCGGAAATAGTCCGAAGATCAACGCGGTCATGACTGCCGTCGCTACCGTCGCCAGCAGCACGGGCCCGTTCAGATGGATCACCGCCTCGTCCGGGAAGGTAAATTGCGGGATGAGCGCCACCAGCCCCTTCAAACCGGCCCACGCGAAGAAGCACCCGGCGGCTGCACCCATCAGCGCCAGCATCAGCCCTTCCACCATGAGTTGACGCACCAGTTTCCAACGGCTGGCGCCGAGCGTGGCGCGAATGGCAAACTCCTTTTCTCGCGTGGTCGCGCGGGCCAGCAGCAGGTTGGCGACGTTTGCGCACGCAATCAGAAGCAAAAGCCCCACGGCCGCCAGCAAGGTATAGAGAGTAGTCCGGAATTTGCCGACCACATTGTCCACAAGGGACTGCACTCCGGCCGTGAACTGCTTCGGATAGTCCTTCGGATACGCCTTGGCAAGCCGTTTGGCGAGGATCTGAATATTGGGCGCAGCGGTTTTTTCCGTCAGCCCGGGCTTCAGATGGCCGAGCAGCGAGAAATAGCGTGCTGTCGGTCCCGCTTCGGCGTGTGTCAAGGCCGTGGGAACCCACAAGTCCGCGCCCCACCAGGCAAAGCGTTGCGGCATGATGCCGACCAGCGTCGTGGGCTTTTCATTCAGGATGAAGGTCCTGCCGACAATGCTTGCGTCACCGCCAAAGCGTCTCTTCCAGACCTTGTAACTGAGCACGAATACGGGCGGCGCCCCGGGTTTGACGTCGTCGGGAGTGACCGCTCGCCCGAGTAACGGCGTCACGCCCAAAAATTCGAAGGTGTTCCCGGTAACGGTGGCCCCGTCGAAGGACTCCGGCGCGCCCTGGCCGGTCATGAGATAGGCGTCGTTGCGGACGCCGATCGAGCGATCGAAGACGCCGTTCTGCTCCTGGTAGTCCAGGAACTCCGGAACCGAAAAAAACTGGCGTCCGAACTGGTCATTGCTGCTGCTATCGCGAATGTCGATCGCCGCCAGCCTCTGGCCGTCCGTGTAAGGAAACGGCGCTAAGAGTACGTTGTCGATAACGCTGAAAATGGCCGTCGTGGACCCGATACCAAGTGCCAGAGCCAGAATAGCCGTTAGAAAGAAGCTTCGATCTTTCAAAAGCGATCGCAAGCCGAACCGTCCATCCTGCCATAGCCAGCTCATACCGCAGCTCCTACCGTAAGATACGCAGTAAGCGGCGAAAGGTCGTTAAGAAATTTTTCCGGCGTCCGGCCGCCACCGTTCCACATTCCGGAACCAAATTCTGGAAGATCCGTCTAACAGCTGCCATGGATTGGGTCGTCCGCGATTTCCGCTACGGTTTCCGCTCACTCGCCCAGGAACCCTCGTTCGCCCTCCTGGCCATTGCCGCGCTGGGTCTCGGAATCGGATCCGCGACAACCATCTTCAGCGTGGTTCAGAATGTCCTGCTCGACCCCTTCCCCTACACCAACGCTGAACGCGTCGTCTCGTTCTACATCCACGACGTCACCCGTCACGATCCTGGCGGACGCTCAGGCTTTCAATCTCCTGAATTCTTGGATTATCAGGAGCAAAACCATGTCTTTGAAGAAGTGATTGGTGGAAGCAGCCAGGACGTTCTGTATAGCAACGGAGAAGGCACCGAACAACTCTCAGGCGCTTACACGACCCCGAATATGTTCCGTTTTCTTGGCGTGCCGGCTCTCATGGGCCGCAGCCTCACCGAGGAGGATGGAAAACCCGGCGCTCCGCCCGTGGTTGTGCTGTCTTACAAGGCCTGGGTTACGCGTTTCAACCAGGACCGCTCAATCATCGGTCGGACCCTGGTCCTCAATAACTCATCGTTCACCGTGGTCGGTGTCATGCCTCCTCGCTTCACCAAGCTCGGCGCCGATCTCTACCAGTCCTCGGCGCTCAGCCGCAGCGATCCCCAAACCAGGGACCGCTACTATTTCCTCCAGGCCCGTCTGAAACGCGGCATCAGCCTCAAGCAGGCGGAGGCGGATCTTACTGTCGTCGCGCACAATCTCGCCAAGAAGTATCCCAAGAACTACCCGAAGAATTTCACTGTCCAGGTTCAGACCTGGATCGACCAGCTCGTCGGCCAATTTCGAAAAACGCTTTACACCCTGGTCGCGGCCGTGTTCCTTCTCCTGTTGATCGCGTGCGCCAATGTCGCCAACATGCTGCTGGCGCGAGCCACCGTGCGCGAAAAGGAAATGGCAATTCGCGGAGCGATCGGGGCCAGCCGATCCCGGTTGGTCTGCCAGCTTCTCATCGAAAGCCTCCTGCTGGCAGGCGCGGGAGCCGCCGCGGGCTGCGTTCTGGCCTACGTCGGAATCAAGGCGCTCGTCGCCGTTATCCCCGAAGACTCCATTCCTCACGAGGCTGTCATCCACATGAACATGCCCGCGCTTCTCTTCAGCCTCGGCGTGGCGGTCCTGACCGCCTTTCTCTTCGGTCTCGTCCCCGCCTTTCAGACCGCCAAGACCGATATCGTCGGCGCACTCAAGGATTCGGGCCGCGGAGTGAGCGGCGGTTTCCGTCGCGGCAAACTCCGGGCCTCTCTTGTCATAGTCGAAGTCGCGCTTTCCTTCGTCCTCCTGACCGGCGCGGGGCTGTTGATGCGGACCCTGGTCGCTCTCCAGACTGTCGATCTTGGTCTGAACCCCGAGAACATTCTGGTTGCGCGCCTGCCGCTACCCCGGGGGCAATACAACACAGCCGCCGCCAAGCAGCGCTTCTTTCGCCCTCTGCTGGAGCGGCTCCATAATCTTCCTGGTGTGGTCGCGGCTACCGAAACGAGTACTCTTCCCCCATATGGCGGCATCGGCAGCGACATCGAGATTCCCGGAAAAGTGCACGGCGAAAAATGGAGGGCAATATATCAGCTCTGCAGTGAGGGCTATTTCCCGACGCTGGGCCTGCGCGTGCTGCGCGGCCGCGCTCTCTCCGAAACCGACGTCAATTCCGCGCGCAAGGTCGCGGTCATCAACCAGACATTGGCAAAGAAATACTTCGGCAGCGCCGACCCGCTCGGCGGTCAAGTCGAAATCACCATGCTCAAAGACATGCCGAAGGCGGACGTCGCTCTCCCTGTCTTCGAAATCATCGGCGTCGTTGCGGACGCCAGAAATCAGGGCATTCGCGACGCGCCGCTTCCCGAGCTCTTCATCCCCTACACCGTAACCGGCAACTTCGAGCGCGGTATACTCGTCCGCACCTCGAAAGATCCGCTCGCGATGCTCAACGCGGTACGCCACGAGATCTGGTCGGTCGACCGGAACGTAGCGCTCACCTTGACCGGAAGCCTGAAAAACTATCTCAAGCAGTTCTCCTACTCCGGCCCGCGCTTTGCCCTGATTCTGATCGCGGTTTTCGCCGCGGTTGGGCTCGTGCTGGTCTCGCTTGGTGTGTACAGCGTGATCGCTTACACCGTCTCGCGCCAAACGAACGAGATCGGCATCCGCATGGCACTCGGCGCGCGCGAGTCGAACGTTTTCCGGATGGTGCTCGGCATGGGCCTTCGCCTTATCGTTACGGGGGCGATTGTCGGCTCGGCAGCAAGTTTCGCCGTAACCCGCCTTCTGGAGAGTCAACTGTGGGGAGTCTCGCCCTACGACCCACTCACGCTGATCTGCGTACTGGCGGTCGTTGCCATTGTCGGATTGGTTGCCTGCTTCTTCCCGGCGAAGCGGGCTACGCGGATTGACCCCATGCTCGCGCTACGCCACGAATAAAGATAAACAGAATTTAATGAAACGGCCCGGATCTTGCTTGGATCCCGGTATGTATCAAGCCGAATACTACCAGTTCATGCGAATGATGGAAGTAAAATCAAGAGCGAAACGGCGGGACCTTATTGAAGAGAAAGGGTCCGTTTGCGAGCACTGCGGCGTGCCCCTCCCCGAGGATACGGTCTTCGGACTAGAAACGCTCTGCTCCACTTGCGGGCAGATTGCCGACTAGAACCAGGCCTAACGAACCCTTGTCGAGCTTTGGGCCGCGTCCGCCCTGGCTTGCTACGTATGCTCGCACCCGCGAGGTCCGGGTGTTGCCGGAGGTGGTGAGGATGATCTTACCGGGCTAGATTAAAATAAGTAAATTTTGCATGGGAAATCTTTCAGTCTGCGCAAATCTATACGCGAAACTACACCGAAAGATATGTTGACTTTGGGAAAAGGGGAGTGGTGGCCAGGGACGGAATCGAACCGCCGACACGCGGATTTTCAGTCCGCTGCTCTACCAACTGAGCTACCTAGCCACTCATCTTTGAGTTTACCAGATCAAACGGTCTGAAGCTCCGCGAGCCTCTTCGCCGTTTCTTGCTCCACATCGGCATGCAGGCTGTTGCCGTGCGCGTCCATCGTGACAATCGCCGCGAAATGGTTGGCTCGCAGGTGCCACATCGCTTCCGGGATGCCGAATTCCATCAAGTGAACGTCCAGCACCTTTTCGATCGATCGGGCATAATACTGCGCTGCGCCGCCGATGCCGTTCAGGTAAACTGCTCCGTGCTCCTTCAGCGCCGCGAGCGTCTTCGGACCCATGCCGCCCTTGCCGATCACCGCGCGCACGCCGTACCGCCCGATCACGTCCGCCTGGTAAGGCTCTTCGCGGATGCTGGTGGTCGGGCCGGCGGCCTTTACCTTCCACTCTCCGTCTTCTTTGAGCATGACAGGACCGCAGTGGTACAGCACCGCGCCATGCAGGTCGACGGGCGGGTCATGCTTCATGAGGTGCGCGTGGACGGCATCGCGCCCAGTGTACATTTCGCCATCAATTAAGACCACGTCGCCCACTTTGAGCGCGCGCACGGCCTCTTCCGTGAGCGGGGGCGTGAGCACGACTTCGCGCCCGGTGAGCGGGAAACCCTCGCTCTGCGTCATCCGCTCCAGCTTGCGAGCGGGATCCCGATAAAGCCACTTCGTAATCGCGCCCGTGCCGGCATCGAGCCGCACGCCCAGCCGGCGGAACGCCCAGCAACTGTACGCCACGGAGACAAAGAAACTCGCAGGCAGGCGATTCGCAGCCATTACCTTGCACCCGATCAGGGAAACGCGCCCGCCGAAGCCCATCGCTCCCACACCCAGCCGGTTGGCCTCGTCCATTACTTCCGCTTCCAGCTTCGCCAGCGAGGGCTCCGGGTTAGTATCGTCCAGCGTTCGGAAGAGCTGCGACTTCGCCAGTTCATACCCATGCGCGCGATCGCTGCCGATGCAGACGCCGATCGCCCCGGGTGCGCAACCCTGCCCCTGCGCCTGCCACACCGCATGCAGCAAGCATTTGCGGACGCCTTCAATATTCCGGTCGGCGCGGCCCAGATGGTCCAGGTTGGCGGGAAGCGAATATTGGATGTTCTTGTTCTCACAGCCGCCGCCTTTGAGCACGAGCTTGACCTCAATCTCATCCTGCTCCCACTGCTCGAAGTGGATGACGGGGGTTTCGACGCCAAGATTATTGCCGCTATTCTCGCCCGTGAGGCTGTCTACAGAGTTCGGCCGAAGCTTACCCCGCTTCGTCGCTTCCGCGACCGCAGCCTGGATCGCACGCCGTACCTGGATCTGATTCACGCCGAGCGGCGTATGCACGATGAATGTCGGCATACCTGTGTCCTGGCAGATGGCTCCTTCGCCCTCAGACGCCATGTCGACGTTGGTAAAGATGATGTTCAGTGCCTGCGAGGCTTGGGTGTGCGGCTTCTCTGCCAGGCCCGCCGCGGCCATGGCGGCGCGCACATCGGGAGGTAGGTTGGTGGAGGTCTGGCTGATCAACTCGACCAGGCTGTTCTGAAGGAATTGCATAAGGGCGCTCCTATTTTAGCTGGATGCTCACGCTACACGGCATGCCAGCCAAAATAGCTGGGCTCGGACTCTTGAAGTCCGCGACGGCATCGGTCCCAGCGACCGTAGAAACCTCGGCGCGAATCGGGGCGATTTCCAGGCCGGGAATGGTAATCAGGACATCCTGGCCCAGCTTGACGCCTGGTGAGGGAAGCGATTCCATCGAGAACACGACGCGAAGCCGGTCGAGACTTACCGCAATCCGGAATGCTGCCTTGCCTTCCTCCGGTCCGGTCTTTTGCCCGATCTGTGCTTTGCGTTCAACGACAATTCCGGCGACGGGGCTGTGAATTTCCACCGCCGCAAGATTCGCCCGTGACTCCGCATCCTGTTTGGCGGCCGCATCCAGCGCGGCGTTCGCATCCCGCAGTTGGTCCTCCAGTGCCCCGGCTCGGTTATCCGACTGCCGCCAGAATTCCTCGATCCTGTCGGATTCCGAGCGCGCGGCTTCGAAGTCATCTCGCGCGCGGTCCAAAGTCCGCTTGGGAGTAGCGCCGATTTCATTCAGCTTTTGCTCTCGCTCAAAAACTTTGCGCGCCTGCGCAACCTGGTCGCTCGCCCGCCGGGCATCCGCTTTGGCCTTCACGGCCTCCAGGCGCGCTTGCTCAATCTCGCTCTGCAGCGCGGTCTTCCTGGCTTGCGCCGAGAGGAAGGCATTGGCCGCAGCGTCGGCGGTCACCGATGTTGCGAGCCGCGCGATCAACTGCCCTTCCGATACGTTTTGACCGACATCGGCGAAGAATCCATCGATGGTTCCTGGCTTGGCGATGTCTACTGCCACCGTCTGCTGAGCCTCGATGTGGCCGGCAACAATCTGCACCATTGGCCGGGCGGGAGCGCCCGCGGGTTTCGTCGCAACCGGCGACGGTGGAGCGGGCGCACGCCGCGTGGCGAAAAAGCCCACCGCGAGGGCGGTCAGCGCGAGACAGACGGCGACTATACCTCGGTGGTTCTTCACAGGTTTTTCATAAGAGCTTCGCTGCGTCTTTCGCGAAGTACGTCAATATGAAGTCCGCGCCGGCGCGTCGGATGGACGTGAGACTCTCGAACATAGCGCGGTCGTGATCGATCCATCCGTTGCGCGCGGCGGCGACGATCATGGAGAATTCCCCGCTTACCTGATATGCCCCGATCGGAACGTCGAAGCGCTCGCGCGCGTCGCGGATCAGGTCCAGATAAGGCATGGCGGGCTTGATCATGATCATGTCCGCGCCCTCTTCCAGATCGAGCGCGATCTCGCGCATGGCTTCGCGAGCGTTCGCGGGGTCCATCTGGTAACTGCGCCGGTCGCCGAATTGCGGAGTCGATTCCGCAGCCTCGCGGAACGGTCCGTAAAACACCGAGGCGAACTTCGCGGCATAGGAGAGGATTGGAATGCGCTGATAGCCGTTGTCATCAAGTACTTTGCGGATCGCGGCCACGCGGCCGTCCATCATGTCTGAAGGCGCAACGATATCGGCGCCAGCGCGCGCGTGGGAGAGAGCCGCCGCCGCGAGCCATTCCAGCGAAGCGTCGTTGTCCACGTCGCCATCCACGATCTTGCCGCAATGGCCGTGGCTAGTGTACTCACAGTTACAGACGTCCGTGATCACCAGCAGGTTCGGTAAAGATTGCTTCACCGCGCGCAGTGCGCGCTGCACAATGCCATTCTCCGCATAAGCTTCCGACGCGGACTCGTCCTTGGATTCCGGCAAGCCAAACAGGATGACGCCGCCGATGCCGAGTGCCTGCACCTCCTCGCATTCGGTGATCAGCTCATCGACAGATAGTTGGTAGTTCCCCGGCATGGCGCCGATCTCCTTCCGCACATGTTCGCCTGGACAGACGAAAAGCGGCAGGACCATTTGGGCCGGGACCAGTCGTGTCTCCCGCACCAGGGCGCGGATCTGTTCGTTCGCGCGAAGCCGGCGCGGGCGATGGATGGGAAAGGGCACGCTAAAATTTTACCGTGGCGGGTGAATGATCTCGGCAATTGGATTGCAAAGAGTACCCACGCGAAAACGTCCAGGTGCCTCTTGACAACCCGTTCCGGATCATTAGAATAGGACTGATCAGTTTGTATGTGCGACCATCTCCGTACCGAAATCATTGCCCGGCGTGACGGCGTCGATTACGTTGAGTGCCTCGATTGCCGACAGGTCTTCGAAGCCGAAGATCTGGAGCCTGTTCCCGCCGACGAAGAAGACGAGTAGTTCCACCGCCCGCAGTTCCTCTCAGAGCATCGCATCGGGCGCAGTGCGCCTCTGCTGCTAGCATAAGCTTCATGTACGATCTCGCTTTCTTTCGGGCCAATTTTGATAGTGTGTCCGCGCGTCTGGCGACGCGGGGAAACCAACTGTCGCTCGAAGGATTTCGCGAACTGGACCAGCGCCGCAGGGCCGCGATTCAGGAAGCGGAGGAGTTGAAAGCCAAGCGCAATGCGAGCAGCATGGAGATCGCAAAACTGCGCAAACAGGGCGTGGACACGGCGGACGCGCAACAGGCCGGCCGCGCGATGGGTGAGCGGATCGGCTTTCTCGACGAGCAGGTGAACAAGCTCGAGGATGAGTTCCGCGAGTTGCTGGCCGGCATTCCCAACCTGCCGCAGGAATCTGTCCCGGTCGGCCGTTCCGAGGAAGACAACGTCGAAGTGCGGCGGTGCGGCACTCCCCGGGAGTTCACCTTCGCTCCGAAAGCGCACTGGGATCTTGGGCCCGAGCTCGGCATTCTGGATATGGAACGAGCGGCGAAAATCACCGGGGCACGCTTCACCGCTTACTTCGGCTTGGGCGCCAAACTGGAGCGCGCGCTGACCAACTTCATGGTCGACGTACATACGCGTGAGCACGGTTACACGGAAGTGCTTCCGCCCTTTTTGGTGAACTCCGCGAGCCTGTTCGGCACCGGCAATCTTCCAAAATTCGGAGACGATTTATTCAAGATTGAGAAGAGCGACCTCTGGCTCATCCCCACGGCCGAAGTGCCGGTGACGAATCTCTTCCGCGACGAGGTGCTGGATGCGGCACGGTTGCCGATCCGATTCTGCGCCGCGACGTCCTGCTTCCGCAGCGAAGCGGGTTCTTACGGGAGAGATGTGCGCGGCGTGATTCGGCAGCATCAGTTTCAAAAAGTGGAGCTCGTGAAGTTCACGACGCCGGAACAGAGTAATGAAGAGCACGAGAAGCTCACGGCGGATGCGGAAGACATCCTGCTCCGGTTGGGACTGCCGTTCCGGACGGTGGTGCTGTGCACGGGCGATATGAGCTTTTCTTCAGCGAAAACCTACGACATCGAAGTCTGGCTGCCCGGTCAAAACGGGTACAAGGAAATTTCAAGCTGTTCCAACTTTGAAGCCTTCCAGGCACGGCGCGCGAACCTGCGGTTCAAGGGTGGGAAGGGCAAGGCGGAACACTTGCATACGATCAACGGCAGCGGCTTGGCGATAGGCCGCACGTGGGTCGCGATTATCGAGAACTATCAGCAGGAGGACGGAAGCGTGCTGGTGCCCGAAGCCCTGCGGCCCTATATGAACGCGGAGAGGATTGAGAAGAGCGGGGAACTGCGATAACGACATGCGAGGCCTGGAACAGAAAAACGTCCTTGTCACCGGCGCATCTTCGGGCATTGGCCGCGCCATCGCCATTCGCTTCGCGCAGGAAGGTGCGAATGTCGCGATTAACTTCCTTAAGGACCGCGAGGAAGCCGAGGCGGCCGCGCGAGAGGTGCTGGCGGCGCGAGCCGGAATCAAGACCTGCCTGGTGCAGGCCGATGTCTCGCGCGAAGACGACATCAAGGACATGTTTGCTAACGCCATCGCGGAACTCGGCTCGCTCGATGTCCTCGTCAATAACGCCGGCATCCAAATGCCTTGTCCCAGCCATGAAATTGAAGCGAAGGATTTCGATCGGATAGTCAGCGTTGACTTGCGCGGAGCGTTTCTCTGCGCAAGAGAAGCGTTGCGTCATTTTCTGGCGCGCGGCGCACGGGGCGTGATCCTGAACAATTCCAGCGTCCATCAGATGATTCCAAAACCGAAGTACCTGAGTTATGCGATCAGTAAGAGCGGCATGGATAACCTGACCAAGACTCTTGCGTTGGAATACGCGGCGCATGGAATCCGCGTAAATGCCGTAGGACCGGGAGCCGTCGTGACGCCCATCAACAAGGCGTGGATCGATAATCCGAAGGCGCGCGGCGAAGTGGAAAGCCACATCCCGATGGGCCGCCCGGCTGCTCCCGAAGAGATTGCGTCCGTATTCGCGTTTCTGGCTTCGGACGAAGCTTCGTACATCACCGGCCAGACTATCTTTGCGTGCGGCGGACTGACGCTTTATCCAGAGTTCCGGACCGCCTGGGCCTCAGGAGAATGACATTTACCTCCAGGCTGCCGTGTAGGACAGGCCATCGTTTTTCGTGGCCTGGGTCGTCCCCGTGCTGATGCGCGCCATCAGGAGAACATGAGATTCGCACTGTTTCTGGTGGCGGCTGCGCTCTATGCACAGGACGCCCGGGAAATCGTGCGGCAATCCGTGGAGCGCGACCAGGCAAACTGGTTGCGCATGCGCGATTATACGTGGACCGCTCAACATGCCGAACGGCAGCTGAACGGCGACGGAAGGATAAAGTCGGAGCAGACGGAACAATGGGAGACCGTGGTTCTGGATGGAGAGCCGCATCGTCGCATCCTCGAGAAGAACGGCAAGCCGCTCTCGACGGCGGAAGCGCGCAAGCAGCAGGAGAAGCTGGATGCCGCGCTCGCCAAGCTGAAAAGTGAAACCGCGGAGCAGCGCAGGCGACGATTGGCGGAAGGCGAGAAGCAGCGCCGTAAGGAACGGGAATTTTTGCGGGAAATACCCGAGTTGTACGAGTTCCAGATGCTGGGCGAAGAGGTAGTGGACGGCCGCCCGGTTTGGATCATAGGAGCGAAACCAAGGGCGGGCTATCGCCCGAAGCACGGGGACGCGAAAGCCCTGATGAAGATCGAAGGAAAGTTGTGGATCGACAAGACTGAATATCAGTGGGTTCGTTTGGAGGCGGAAACCACGGATACGCTGTCGTTCGCTCTGTTTCTGGCGCGTCTGGCGCCGGGCGCGAAGCTCGTCTTTGAACAGACCCGGATCAACAATGAACTCTGGCTACCCAAACATTCGCTCGTGAGCGGTACCGCCAGGCTGGGATTAGTGAAGAAGATATCGATGCAGGAGGAAATATTCTGGAGCAATTACCGCAAATTCCATGTTGATTCGAAAATAGTAGTGGAATAGCCTGCGGCAGAGATGGCATGGTCCGGCAGGTAATGCTGCCGGACCACCGAACCAGGGCCCGTTATCGGGCCTGAGGTGCATTGGACGAGATCAGCATGCCATTGAAATCGTAATAGCGTATTTGCGCGGTCGTCAGGCCCGAAAGGTTGAGTGAGCAGGAATTTGTTCCCGAGAGGCCGACCGACTCGCAGAATGTAGTGCTCGAACTGACCGCGGCCGGGGACGGCGCGAAGTACACTCTCATCTTGACGGGATAATTGTAAAAGGTATCGGGAAATCCTTTGTAGGAGTAACTGCTTCCCGTAGCGGAGTCAGTGACGGTCACCAGGGAGGCCTCGCTCCGGGCTTGCTGAATCATGCCCTCGATGGAGCTTAGCTGCGCGGAGGACATTTGCGTGGGCTGGGTATACATCGCGATGTCGCCTACTTTCTGCCCGATTTTGAAAAAATCGCTGTTTGTGGTCCAGCAGGTGCCGACACAGTTAGAGAGGTAGATACCCAAACCGCCATTCGGATAGATATAGCGCCAGGAGAGAGGGGCGAACTTTGGAGCGCTGGAATTCTTGGGATCTGCGTACGGCATCCCCACCCCCATGGTGGCGGCGTAGGATTGCTCGGGAATGAAGAGGCAATCGGGAAACGCCAGCTGAAGAGTACGGAAGATGTCCTGCGGGAGAGCTGCGCCGCCATGCCATACAGATGAGTCGACATAGTAGAGCGTCGTTCCCCAGCGCGCGTGGGCGTAAGCGACCTTCGACATCAGTAAGGCAGTCACGTTACTTGCCTGCGCGGGTGTATAAAACGTCTGCCCCCCATTACCTTGCGGAATCAGAGACCAGGCCGCCCCCGCCGGATCGTAACAGGCAAAGAACCTTTGACCAAACGTGTTGTCCGTCTTGATGAAGTAATCCTTGTAATCGTTCTGGACATCGTATCGGCATGCTGCCGGCAGGGTAGTGCCCCAGTTGACATACTGAGGACGCAGAGTGAGCCCTACCTTTAAACCCGCTGACTTGAAAAGCGCGAACAATTGGTCGGCGACCCCGTTCATCTCCTGCGCATAACCGTTGGAGAGCACACGGGGATCTCCCACATACGTGGTCGGCTGAATAAATTCCTGCCCTTCCAGATCCCAAATGACAATCCCCTGCGGCTGAACCGGCCGGGCCTTTATCTGGGTTATGATGCTTTGCGCCTGGCCTAGCACGCGATTCTGGAAAGCCGCGGTGTTGGAAATGTCTACGGTGGGATCTTGCAGATAACCCCGGGGATTGGTAGCGCTACGTTTGGTGTAGTCGGAGATAAACCACGCCATAATTGGGCGGCGGTCCGGCCAGTTGACAACCGGGGGATAAGCTGCGGGGAAGGCCGCGTAGGCTTCCGGCGCCAGATCGATCGAAGCCACGGACGAGTTGGAACTGAATCGGAGCGAAAAAGTTGCGGTCTTGGTCTGACCGGGCGCGATGTTCAGCAAATGCGGTTGAGTCTTGCAAATATAGGAATAGCCGCAACCGACGGTGACGGTTACGTCGGGGCTGGGTCGATTGTTCCAGATCGCATATTGTCCCTGGTAAAAATTGACGTAGCTGATCGGGTTGGTATCGTCAACTTTGAGAATGCGCGAGCGGGCCGCATCTAACTGCGATATGGTAATGCCCAAAGTACTGAATGTAGCGTCGGTAACGGAGTCCGTAGGGCTGTTGTTCGTAATTTGGACGGCCGCGGTGATCGTGGCGGGATCGGGAGTGGCGTATGTCACCTTGATGGCCATTGGCACGGCGCCGCTGGTGCACGACTTCGTGACAGTTGTGTCGGTAGACGCGCCCGCGTTGCAGGAAGGCGTCGTGAAAACCGCTTGGCCGCCCGGCTTCATCGTGGTTACATAGGACAACAAACCCTCGCCGTAAATATAGTTATAGTTCACTCCGTTAAAAACCAATGTCTTAAGCCCGGTAGCCTGCGTGGTGAACTTGAGGGGAGTAACATGCAAACTTACCGTTGCGGATGCCGTTTGTGACGGGTCGGCATTGGAAGTAGCGACAATCGTTGCAGTGGCGTCCGCTGTAACGGCCGGGGCAGTGTACACACCGCTTGGAGAGATACTTCCGAGGGCGGGCGTGACGCTCCAGCCCACTCCAGCGCTGCTACCAGTGCCGGAGACCTGGAATGTCTGTTGACCGCCGCCGGACATGTCGACGATTCCAGGAGTTACCGTAACTGTACTTGCGGACGCCGCTGCAGCACCGATTCCGAGAACAACTGTACACGCGATGATGAGACAAAATGGCCTAGTTTTATACATTGTGTTTTATCCTCCAATGAACAGATCGACGAGGGCGCCGTGGAGCTTTACGCCCAACAGTGATATGAAAGGCCTTAGTACCGGTTACTGCTATGGTTTGGTCGAACGTCCACTGGTGTTCACCGCGTGGGGTGAGACACAATAAGGCACGTGAAGCAATCAGTGCAAAGCGTCGCAAGCCGTTTTTTTACCTGGCTGGGCGGGCATGAACTCACCGTGCTCCTGGCCCTCGCCGGCATCTTCTCGGGCGTCTGGGCCTTCGTTGGAATTGCCGGCGAGGTGACGGAAGGCGACACGCAGGCCTTTGACCGGAAACTTTTGTTGGCGATGCGGCGTCCCGGAGATCTTGCTCCGATCGGTGGGCCTTCTGTCGAGGAGTCCGCTCGGGATATCACCGCGCTCGGTGGCGTCGCAGTCCTGGGCCTGGTTACCGCCATCGCCGCCGGCTTTCTCGCTCTCGACGGCAAGAGGCGCATGGCGGTGTTTGTCTGTGTATCGGTACTCAGCGGATTAGTTGTAGCGACGGTTCTCAAGGACATTTTTCATCGTCCCCGGCCCGAATTGGTACCTCATGCAGTCTATGTCTCGACCCCAAGCTTCCCCAGCGGACATTCCATGATGTCCGCAGTAACTTATCTCACGCTTGGAGCATTGCTGGCACGGTCCCACGAACGGAGACGCCTGAAGGCATACTTTCTCATTCTGGCAGTGGCGCTGACCTTCCTCGTCGGAGTCAGCAGGGTCTATTTAGGAGTCCACTGGCCAACGGATGTGCTTGCCGGCTGGACGGCGGGCGCCGTCTGGGCTCTGTTCTGTTGGCTTGCCGCCCGCTGGCTCCAGGGCCGGCGGGCGCTGGAGACGCAAGCCTGATACATCTCTGTGCCCGCGAATGTGGGGCGGGATGCTATCCCGCGGCGGGTTGGTAACCCGCCGGCCCTAGTGTTCCCCTGGTACCACCAGTCCCTCGAACTCGTAAGCAACCAGTTGCGTGTCGCTCGTCTGACACTTGATCACTGCTTGCCAGGCTGGAGGGAATTTTGAGTAGCCTTTCTTCCGCAATTGCTCTTTCAGTTCCAAGAGATGCGTCGGGGAAGAGAAGAACTCCATCGCACCTTGCGCTCCCACGGCGGTAATGCCTGAGAATACGGCAGTTCTCTGTTGGTCGTCGGTGCTTCCGGCGCTCGGGAAAACCGTGATCAGGCCGTACACCTCTTTGAAATAGTGCAGCGAGTCGTATTTCGGATACCAGGTACGCCCCTCTTTCCCTGAGCCTGACCGCTCGCGAATCACGATATTCCGGCTTGGGTTGTCAAACTCCACGCGCAGCGGCGTGCTTTCCAGGAATCGTCCCGCCGCCCAACTGAACTCAGGATTGCCAATCATGATGACATTGCGTTTCGACATCGCCGCGAGCGGTACCGACCTCTCGGGCAAAATCTGATACGGGATATCCATGTAGCCCAAGGTTTTTGCGGCTGTCGCGCCCGCCACCATCGCACCGATGTGCATGACGGACTGGAGATAGTGCATCGTCATCTCGGCGCCAGGGGGCAGTGGACGCCGCTGCTCCCAGATCTTGGCCGCATCCGCGGGCGCGGGATAGGCCTCAACGCCTTGCGGAAGCAAATAGGGATATGTGTGCAACACCATGAAGAGTTCGGAACCAATGCAGATCAAGACGTTCGCGTTCGGCCCCGCAAGAGGACCCCATGCCTCTTTCAAGATCGGATTTATCCGGACACCTGGCTTCCGGAAAAACATACCCCATGCCGCGCTCAGTAAGCTTCCGATCACGAATGCCACCGCGACGGCCTTCCAGGAAATTGCGGCGCGCTGCAAGGACGGTTGCGGCTGCTGTATAACCTCCGTTAAGCCCGTTAAGCCTTCTCTCGGAGTATGCAGCTCCGCTGCGACGAAACGAGGCCGATAGGAACCTTTTGGCAAGTCGATGTGAACGGGCTCATTGACAAGTTCACTTTGGTAGACCTCGTGGAGTTTGTGACGCAGAGCATTGGCCCGGGCACGGACGCTCGAATCATCCGTCGGTGAGAACGTTTTAGGCCGTCCCAAAGCGTTTACGCCGATTGAATACTCTGTGATCTCGGACCCTTGACCTGCGATTTCGGTTTCCACGACGAAGCGAAGGAAGCTGCGAAGTTGGTCGGCGCGTGCAAACGCCTCGCTTTCGAGAAGCATCTCCAGAGCGCGGCGCTTCTTTTCCGTATCAATCTCTACACCAACCATTTAATCGTTAACACCCCAGACGTTTTTCTACGTTATGTCACGTTGCGTGCCTTAACGTCAAGCCCACACAAGCGCACGTTTCGTAACGTTATGTGCCCACGTCAGCACTTTTGCACGTGTCTGTATTTCGTTTAAACTTCCCTTGTCGTGCACCGTTCGCACAGACGGCAGAGCCGTTGCGCAGGTGCATTTGTTTTGGGGGAAAAATGAATCGCCAGGTAGCGCTCAAAGTTGCCAGGCTAGGCTTGTGCCTGGCCGTATCTGTCGCCTGCGCCTTCGCGCAACGCGATCTCGGAACAATCACCGGCACGGTGACGGACCCTCAAGGCGGGGGTGTCCCGAATGCCAAAGTCACCATCACAGAGGACGCAACGG
>JAOAPQ010000797.1 GCA_025462965.1 Bryobacterales bacterium | reverse complement strand
CCCCATAAGGTGTACGCGCCATAAAGGCTTCCTTCAAGTCGCAGTAACGAAAGCGCTCCGGCGCTGCAGTTTCCCCACTTCTATCAGGTGTACGTCGCCGGATCGCTTCCGTTACTGCCTAAGACTTATCGTTCCCTATCAGCAAAGTGCGAAATGCACCTGCCTGGCAAGTAGGGGGGCCTCCCGCCCGCCCCCCTCACGAAAGGCCGCTTGCTCTGCAAGCCCGTTGTACAGGAGCGCAGGAGAAGACCCTCAGCTACGCGCCCTCCTATCCTCTCCCGCAGCGCCTCGCGAGCCTGCGGGTGACTTTCGAATACGGCTCCACCGTAGGTGTCCATCCACGCCGCCGCAGCCCCGTCATTACGGCGATGTCATGACAGCTTGTCGTGGCGGCTTTTAAAGTGGTCCCAGGCTGGGAAACGTGAGGGACCTCATGAGCATGTAGTACGGCCGCAACAGCCCTGTCAATATGCCCAGGGGCAGGACATGCTTCCAGAGGAGGTAATTGATTTCTCCGGACATGTAGTCCTGAAACAATCTCTTTGAAAATTTCGGGTCAGAATGCTGGAGAAAGCCGTTGTAGAGGTAGTCGTAGTCGAAGGCATTGATCAAATGGCGAATCGCTTGGTTGCGTTCGCCGAGCCGCTTCGCGTATGCGTCGGTGACATCGCGCTGTTCAACGTCAAGGACACGAACGACGGTTCCCTTCGATTTGTCAGTTTGTCGCAAGGCTTTATACCAGGTGTTGTGCACATTCTGGTAATGCACGGAGTCCGACTGGTTTTGTATGATGGATCGGAAGTCATTCAGCGCTTGCCGCAGGTCCCATAGATTTGCGATCCGCCAATTACTGCGGTCATCGACCGCGAAATGGGTTTCCAGATGCGCAGGGAAATGGTCGAAGCGCGTAACGAAGCTTACCGACTGCGCTCTCTCATAATTGCTGAGTATGTCTCGCCCGAGGACCGCGCTCTCGTAGCGAAAAGCTATTCTCTCCGGAATTTCCGTAACAATCTTTTTGTTGGCCTCATCGACCACCTTCTGCACCTCGGCTGCAATCACACGAAAGCGGCTGGCAATCCTTTCCGGCATGGCGGGCGGCGCGGGTGCGCCATCTGGCATGGGGTCAATTCTAGCGCTGAAGCGGTCAGATCCTCGGCGCTGGAAAAGGGCCGCCAGTTTCCCAGCGGCCCTTCGCGCAAGCTCCTTCCAGCAACTTTAACGGCCCTGGCCCTTTGCCTTGGACAATTCGCAAATCTTGGCGCTGGGCTCGCGGGCGGCTTCCGATAGGGCCAGCAGGTCTATGGCGCCGTAGCTGCTGCCGTCTTTGAACTCGCCGCTTTTCTCGTCCTTGTAGCGGATCTGAGGGGCGGAGGTGGTGTAGAAGTCGCCATTGTGGCCCTGGTTCTTCCATCCGATTTCGAGATTTTCGACCCTGACCGTGAATTCGGGAGGACGTGGCGCGCGCTGTTTCTGGCCGCCTTCTTCCGCGTGAGCTGCGTTTGACTGTGACATTTTTATTCCTCCAATGGTTGAGTTGAAAGCCGCCCGAGTATAAACACGCGAGTACAGCCCGCAAGTGATTTCTTAACGGGGGTTAATAGCCGTGGGGCGAAGCACGGCGGGGGGCTAGGTTCTATTTGCCTGATTGACTATGGCCCGGCATCGCTGCGCCTCGGCGTGGTAGTTGTTCAAATGGGGCTGCAGATTCCGGCACAGGGACTGGAGATCGGCCACGATCTGGTCTTTATCGGAGTCGTTCACGTGCGAATTGAAATACAGCCAAGCGAATAGGTGGGGTGTGCTCTGGACAAGCTGAACGCCCAGTTCCATACGGGCCAATTTCTGCGCGCCGATGTCGTCGGTGAGCACTGCCTGGCGGGTCTTGCGTGCGAAGATGATGGCCGACAATTCCCCTGGGTTCACGCGCTTGCGATTACGCAGGATTTCAAATTCCTGAAGATCCTCAATGTCGATGGGATGCCACTGCATACCGCCGGCATCGATCCGGGCCAGTAACCGCTTTTGCAGTTCTTTCCGCTCGGGGCGAGGCAGGCTCGGTTTGTGCAGCAATTCGTAGCGCACATAAGTCGTCGAGCAGAGCCGGACGCCAACAGAATCTGCGGTAGACGTCAGCAGCCGTGAGGCAAGGATATTCCACAAGGAGCAGGCGTCGGCGACGTTGAGCTTTTCAAATTCCGCGATATTCGTCATTGCGCGACGGGCCTCGCATTGAATAGTTCGGCGATGCTCCAAATCTCGAAGTCATCCACCAGTAGCATCTCGGCAACCCGGCCTGTGCTTATCAAGCCGTTGTTCCACGCCTCGAAACAGAGCCCGACATAGAAGTTGCTCAAGCCGTGTCGAAGCAGCTCTTCTTTCCTCCTTGCCGGTATTTCTTCCAGATTCGCCAACTCAGGATCTACTTTCTCATGCGCGGGCACGCGCACCTGGCTGAGCTGTTTTACTTCGGGATCACTGATTTTGCCTCTCTCCTTAAGTGCGATCGCCAATGCCGTAGTGCTCACTTTCAATTGGCTGGCCCACCGAACGGTCTCCGCCTGATTCCAGACACGTACAGGGATTTGGTCGATAAACTCCGGGGGAAGAAGGTAGTAGGATGAAAACGTATTTGCGCGTAGCTCTATGTAATCCTTGGTTTTTTTATTGAACGACACGATCACGTCGTCGCCCCGGTCGAGGATGCCGTGCGCCCCTTCGTGTCCGGCAGTGAATCTCTGCCGGTAAATATCCTCGGAATAGTTCACAAGGATGCAGGTTCCCGCCCAGGGGTGTTGTATCGTCAAACCGGAGATGTTCGAGTTTTCGAGGCTTCTTCTGAAAACGTGGAAGCCCAAGCGCCGGAAATCCGCATAAACATCGCTCGGGACCTCGTTCGCCTTGTAGTTAAAATGCCTCCGCAGAGCTTTGGCGGCGTCCTGCCCGTGGCCCTTGTAGTAGGTGCCGGAGGGTGTGAATGTGAACGAATCGAATTCGCGTTTCAGCTCAGATAACAGGAATGCTTCGCACTCGCATAGAAAGAAGAATTCCTGGATGCTTCGGCGGTCATTCTTTGAAAACTCATCGCCGAATTTGCGGTAGAGGGATTCCGTCTGCTGAAAGGCCGCCAGCCTTTCATTTGAGATGAAGAACCGGTAGTCGCACTGGAAGAAGTCGGCGAGGATCAAAACCTCATCGCCCGTCGGCTTCGCCGCTCCGGCCTCGAATTCTGCCAGCCTCTCGTTTCCGAATCCAGTGCCGGGGCCAAGTTCGTCCAGCCTCAACTGTCGCTGTTCGCGATAGTTGCGGAGCTTGCGACCGAACTCGACGAGATCGAAAGACACGGCCTTTCCATTATTCAACGTGATCTGGATGAACACACACGCGTCGGAACGATGAATGCCGAGATAGTTGGAATCGAAGTGCAGGCCTGTCCTGGGATGCTCTGTAATGACTGAAGGCGATCATTCTTTGGCACGCCGAACACGGCGATCAGCTGTTCGTAAACGACTTGCCCGATGCTAGCTCGGTACTCGGGCAGTTTGCCTTCAATGAGGTCGATTCGGACTAGTGGCATAGGTTCTCCT
>JAOAPQ010000779.1 GCA_025462965.1 Bryobacterales bacterium | reverse complement strand
GGGTGCGCATGGCCGGGTTCGGCTGCTGGGCCGGCAGAAACTCAAGTCCGCGCCAGATTGCCCCGAGCTCTTCCACCTCGCGGCGGCAGTTTACGCAGCTTTCCAGATGAAAAAGGAACTTCTCGCGTGACAGCTCGTCCAGCGTGCCGGAGAGGTACTCCGGCATCTTTTCCTTCAGACGTTCGCAAATCATGATGCTCTCTCTCCTCTCAGGGCGAAGAACCGATCGCCCAGTTCACGCAGCGCGCGATAGACGCGTACCTTGACCGCGCCGGTCTCGCACTTCAGAATCGATGCAATTTCGTCGTACTTTAAATCCTGGAAACGGCTCATGACGAGCACCTCACGTTTTTCGACGGACAGCGCCGCAAGTGCTTTGCGGAGCGTCGCGACCTCCTGCTTCTGCCGGAAACGCTCTTCCGGCACCGCTTCCAGGCTGCGGAATTCGATAGTACGTCCCTCGGCATCCTCCGGCATTTCAACCTCGGCTTTGTGTTTTGCGGCGTAATCGGTATGGGTATTGCGCGCAATCTGGTAAAGCCATGGGCGAAAGCTGGTCTCCGGGTTATAGCTTTGCCGGTACTTCAGGATGCGGTAGAAAACCTCCTGGACCAGGTCTTCACTGCCCTCGCGGTTGCCCGTCAGGTGCAGGAAGAAGCGGAACAGGGGACGATGGTGGCGATCGAAGAGGAGTGCGAGTTTGCCCGCATCCCCGTCCCGCACCTGCCGCATTAGAATTTCGTCTTCCAATTGGTTCCGGCTTTCGCTTACAGATGAGAATACTGGGGTTTCGCGAAAAGGTTACGCTAAAAGGGCGGGGGAGTCGCTCCGCCCGGCTGTAACGCGAAGGTAAAAACTCTAGTAAACTCTGAGGAGCCACAACTTCGATCGGGAGAGCTCACGCATGGTAAAAACGAAGAAATCGCGAACGCTGGAGCCCTTGCCGGAACAGTTCTACACCAGCAGCGATGTGGCGCGCATCTCGGGAGTCAGCCTGAGGCAATTGCAGTGGTGGGATGAACGGAACGTTGTCTCGCCCAGGCAGAATGGCCACCGGCGAGTGTATTTGGCCGGGGAGGTTGTGGAAGTCTCGGTGATCGCGGCGCTGCGGCGCAAGGGCTTCTCTCTGCAAAAGATCCGGCGCGTATTGCGTTTCATGCAAAAGGAAATGGGTAAACGCATATCGGACGCCGTCGCTAACGATTCGGAAGTTCATCTGCTTACGGACGGCAAGAGTATTTATCTGGAAGAAAGTCCGGATCGCGTGGTCGATTTGCTCAAGGATGCGAAGCAGCCGATGTTCCTGGTCTGCGTGACGGACCAGCTCCGGAGGTTTCAGCTTGCCACAAAAAAGCCGATGAAGTCTGAGACTGCTCCCAGTGAGCGTCGGGCGCGTTTAGGCTAATTGACCGGCTGAAGACTCATCTTCGCTCCAGGAACGGCCGAACGGCCAGATTAGCGCCGATCATCAACACGGAACAGATAGGGATCAGGAGCAGCGCGGTTTCCAGACGCAAGGAAGACTTCGCGGCGATCGCGCCGATTATGGGCGCGCTGACCGCCATACCGAGGAAACCGATGGTGATGGCCAGCCCGATGGCGGTCGGAGTCACCGTCGGGAAAGCGTCTCCGATCACACCGAGGGTGGTCGGGAAGACCGGCGCCATCGCGAGGCCGCCGCAGAAGACCAGGATGCCGATCGTCGTCTCTCCGCTCGTGCGCAGCATGGCAAAGGTGATGATTGCCATCAGGATTGAGCACGCCAGGGTTACAGCAAGCGGCTTCGCGCGCACCAGGATCAGAGCCGCCGCGCCGCGTCCGGCCAGCATGCCGAGAGCGAAGCCGAGGGAGAGCGTCCGCAAAGCCGTTCCTTCGGGCCAGCCCCGCTCGACCAGGCTCCGCGGCAACCAGTTCCAGACGCTTACTTCGGCCGCTACATAGAGAAATAGGAATATCGAGAGCAGCGCGAGAGCCGGCTGTTTCAGCAGACCGGTAGCGTTCGACAAAACGAACCCAACTGCCTTTGAGGACTCCGGGATTGGTGTCGCCAGGCAGACTAACAGGGTGATGATGCTCAGCGCCGCGATCAGATAACAAAGCCGGAGCGTATTCCCGGCGAAAATGCTCGCGCCGACCAGCGGGGTAAGCAGAGCGCCGAGCCCGAAGAATATGTTTAGAACGTTCAGCGTGGAGGAGCGGCTCTCCGGAACCGCGTCACTGACGAGGGCATTGGTGCCGATAACTACCATGCCTCCACCGAGACCGGCAAGCAGCATGGCCGCGGCGACCGACACCTCCTGTGCGGCTATGGTGAGAGCGGCCAGCGCCACCGTCAGCATCGACAGGCCGGCGACAAGTACAGGCTTCTTCCCGCACCTCATGATGAGCGGTCCGGCGGTGAGCGCGGAAATGATCATTCCGAGAGACTGTGCGAAAGCAACGGCGCCGTTCTGGCTGTCCGTGAACCGCAGCCGCCGGGATAAATCCGGCAGCAGAGTGCCGAGCAGCGAGGCCGACATTCCGTAGATGAGCATCGCAGGCCATGAAAGACGATGGCCTATGCCGGGGCTCTTAAGAGAAGTGATATTTTTGAGTCTTCTCGTCCCAGAAGACTTTCTTGTTGTTCTTGAACGACATGGTCGCGAGATGTCCGGGTATCGCTGCGATCTGACCGGCGCGGGCCGGCGCTATTGCCTTTTCCTTTCCGAGACAGGCTTGCAGGAAATTGCGGAAGTGATCGGCCGTGCCGTCGTCGGTCTGTTGAAGATCCTTCACACGGTCGAGGTGCATTTCCTGGCGGTCCTTCACCGGCTTGTTGTTGAACTTTTGCGGGAAGAAGTTCATGTACTGGCGGCTGATCACCTCGATGGTGCCTTCCGAGCCCATGAACTGCTCACCATAACCATATTGGTCATTGCCGAAATAGCTGGAGTAATTCAGCTCGAACTTGTCCGGATATTCGTAGACGGCACTGAAGGTATCGGGTACTTCGCGATCGTCGCCTTTGTCCTTCGTCCACATATAGATGCCGCCCGAGGCGACACACGAACTCGGAACGGTTTTACCGAGCACGAAGTTGCTGATGTCGGTCTGGTGGACCAGCAGGTCGGTCGAGATGCCGCTTGAATAATCCCAGTAGTTGCGCCATTGAAAATAGCGGTGCTTATCGAAAGCGACTTTCTGATCCTTCGCGCCTTCGAGGAATCGCTTCCAGTCGGTGTTTTCAGGCGACGCATCTTCAGGGATCACATATCGCCATGCCGCGGGCACGGCGGCGGACGTATCGAAGTTGCGGTACCAGAAAGCGCGCGTGAAATGGCATTCGCCGATCATGCCCTGCTCGACCATCTCCTTGGCGCGTTTGTACAGCTTATTGCTGCGGTTCTGCGTGCCTACCTGAACGACCAACCCACTCTTCTCGGCAAGCGCGACGATCTGGGCGCCCTCCTCGATTGTGTGGGCGATGGGTTTCTCCAGATAAATGTTCTTGCCCGCCTTGAGCGCCGCCATCGCCATGGGGAAGTGAAGGTGCTCCGGGGTCGAAATGACTACGGATTTAACGTTGGGATCGGCCAGAAGCTCGCGGTAATCAACATAGGTCTTCGGCGTGTTGCCACCCTTCGTCTGGACCTGGTCTTTCCCTTTCGCGAGGTTGCCGGCATAGGTGTCGCAAACGGCGACAACCTGGAGCAGGTCCTTGCTTTCATAGGCGCGACCCATCACATAGAAGCCGCGCATACCGGTGCCGATCCAGCCGACGTCGACCTTATCCGCTTGCGCGTTTGCCGGCCTTGCCAGAGTTCCGGCGACGGCGGCGACCGCCGTGGTTGTTTTCAAAAAATCTCTGCGTCCGATCTCTTGCGACATGGGTAAGACTCCGTTTTGTATCTTATTACAGCAACTCAGTTCAGCAATTCACGCAAATCCGAAATCCAATAATCCGGCTCGAAGCGCGCCAGGTCTTCCGGCTTGCCGTACCCATACCGTACCGCACAGAGCTTCACGCCGGCTTTGCGGCCCGCTTCCATATCCGTCGGGGCATCTCCGACCATCAGGCATTCCGAAGGGGTCGCCCCCAGGCCGCGCATCGCCGCGAGTATGACATCCGGCTCAGGCTTGCAGGGGATGCCATCTGTTCCCATCACGTCATCGAAGTACGGAAGCAGGCCGAATTTCTCCAAAACCACGCGTGCGGTGGCGGTGCCTTTGGTGGTCGCGGTGGATTTGCGCCCACCCAGTTTCGGCAGGGCTTCCGCGACGCCCGGGTACAACCGCGTTTCCCGATGTCCCCGCGCCGGGTAGGCGGCGCGGTAGGACTGGATCAGCGTCTCCATCTGCTCCGGGGAGCATGCGGGGAAGATATCGGCGAACACAACTCTGAGATGGTGACCGATAAAGCCCTTCAAATAGTCGAAAGGCGGGGCATTGTGCCCCGCCTCAACGACCGCCTGCTGGACCGCGCCGCAAATATCCACAGCGGAATCCAGCAGCGTTCCATCTATATCGAACAGATAAACCGGAAACCGCGGAATCAAGCGGTTTGGGGCCGTTCTCCATCGGCGAGATTCGGTACGCGGCGACCGCCTTCGGGCCGGATCACCTGCTGCGTATCGGAATCGTTGTCCTTTGGCGGCTTGGCGGCTCGCGCCAGCGGAGTCAGTGGAAGGCCGTCGATCAACTGCCGCACTTCGGCTCCGTCAAGCACTTCGCGTTCGAGCAACTGTTCAGCGATCTGGACGACCGCGCTCGAATGCTCTTCGATGACGATTCGCGCACGGTCGTAACCGCGTTGAACCAGCTTTTTCACCTGTTCGTCGATCCGGATCGCCGTCTCTTCGCTGTAATCGCGATGCTGCGAAATCTCACGCCCCAGGAATATCTGCTCCTCTTTCTTACCGAAGCTCAGCGGTCCCAGTTCGCTCATGCCCCACTCGCAGACCATCTTGCGGGCCATTTCGGTAGCCCGTTCGATGTCGTTGCCGGCGCCGGTGGTGAGATGTTTCATATACATCTCTTCCGCGATGCGGCCCGCCATCAGAATCGCGAGCTGATCCTCGAGATAATCCTTGCTGTAGGAATGCTTATCGTCGATCGGAAGCTGCATGGTCACGCCGAGCGCCATCCCGCGAGGGATGATGGAAACCTTATGCAGCGGATCCGCATGGGGCAGCATGACTGCCACGAGCGCATGGCCCGCTTCGTGATAGGCGGTGTTCCGCTTCTCCGCGTCGCTCAGGATCATCGACTTACGCTCCGCGCCCATCAGGACCTTGTCCTTGGCCAGTTCGAAATCGATCATCATGACGACCTTGCGATTCTGGCGCGCCGCGTTGAGCGCGGATTCGTTCACCAGGTTCGCGAGATCGGCGCCGGCGAGACCGGGTGTTCCACGAGCCAGCACGGAAAGGTTGACGTCATCACCCAGAGGAATCTTCTTGGTGTGGACCTTGAGGATCGCCTCCCGGCCGTTCACGTCAGGACGTCCAACCACCACGCGGCGGTCGAAGCGGCCGGGCCGCAGGAGCGCCGGATCCAGAACGTCCGGCCGATTCGTAGCGGCAACCAGAATCACGCCCTCGTTGCACTCGAACCCGTCCATTTCCACCAGAAGCTGGTTCAACGTCTGCTCCCGTTCATCGTGACCGCCGCCGAGGCCGGCACCGCGATGGCGACCCACGGCGTCAATTTCGTCGATGAATACGATGCAGGGAGCGTTCTTCTTCCCCTGCTCGAACAGATCGCGCACGCGGCTCGCGCCGACGCCCACAAACATTTCCACAAAGTCCGAACCCGAAATCGAGAAGAACGGAACGCTTGCCTCACCGGCGATGGCACGAGCCAGCAGCGTCTTGCCGGTTCCTGGCGAGCCGATGAGAAGCACGCCCTTGGGGATTCGGCCGCCGAGTTTCTGGAACTTCTGCGGCTCGCGCAAAAATTCTATGATCTCCTGAAGCTCTTCTTTCGCTTCCTCCACGCCCGCGACGTCGCGGAATGTCACTTTCTTCTGCTGTGTGGTATGGAGACGCGCCCGGCTCTTGCCGAAGCTGAGGGCCTTGTTGCCCCCGCTTTGCATCTGGCGCATCATGAAGATCCAGAACGCCAGCAGGAGAATGAACGGTGAAGCGTTGACCAGCAGGGAAACCAGGCTCAGGCCGCCCGTATCCTTCTCCTCGAAGGGGATGTTCTTATCGAGGAGCATCTTATAGAAATCGGGATAATTTGGTGGCTTCAGGGTGCGGAAAGTAGCGTTCTCGTTGATGAAATCGCCCTTCACCTCATTCCCGGTGATGGTCACGTTCTTGATGTTTTTGTCGTCCACCTGTTTGATGAACTCGGTGAACATGATCTGTTTTTCGGGCTTCCCGTGATTGTTCCGAACAACGGCCCAGAGCACCACGGCCACGCAGATGAGGACTGCCCAAAAAATGATCGTTTTGATATTAGAATTCACGATACCTCCGCGCCCGCCAGGCGCCGCAACTTACCTTATACTAGCTAGACGTAAAATCTACACATTCTGATTCGGAATTTCCCGAACCCAGAGCACCGCCCGCGCGTCGACCGACGGAACCAGACCCGCTGCCGGTCCAAACTCCCTGGTCCATACAATCGAATTCGCGACCGTGATTACCGGCCATTGACGTCTCTCCCATGCAGGGATTCTGGCCTTTTGGAATAGGTACTTTAGCTTGATCTCGCTGGTATGCCCAGCCTGTCTGTACTGGTCTCCTGGACGCCAATTGCGCAACTCCAGCGAACCGGAAACAAGTCCCCAGTCGAGCTGATGCCCACTAGTATTATATACGGAATCGGTGCTTTTCAGTTCCAACCGTAGCGTGGTGTCGCCGGCCGGGAGTCGGACGTCGCCTGGAACCTCGAGAATCCGCCGGTAATTCGGCGCTACAGCACCCGTTTTCGCCAAACGAAGCCAATCGAAAGAGCGCTGGGCGTTCAGGCCGGGAATTTGCAGCCGCCCCTCGCCCTTCGGCCGCCCAGCCAAATCCAGAATACGTTCGACGTGAGGGAAGTCAACCTGTCGCAGATCGCCCTTCACATGAGAAATTGCGAAACGAACTACGCGGCGGGCGGCGGCGACCGGCAGAGCGGCGAGCGCAGGGCAGGAAATGACCGCGGCATCCCGGCCGAACCGGACGCACCCGGCGGAAAAGCGCGGCATTTCGGCTTCCCAATACTCTTCTTCGGCCCGCGCCCACTCGGCCGTCTGGTTCAGCACTTGAGCGAGAGCCGGATTCCAGTCGCGCGTGAGGTCCGGCAGGAGTTCCCGACGGATGCGGTTACGGGCGAAACGAATGTCGCCGTTGGATGAATCCTCGCGCCATGCGAGTCCGTGGGTAGACAGATAATGGCGGACCTCCTCGCGCGAAATAGCGAGCAAAGGTCGAACGATGCCGCCGGAAATGGCGCGCCGGATCCCGGCGAGACCGGCGGTGCCCGCGCCACGGAGAAACCGGAATAGTACCGTCTCCGCCTGATCCGAACTGGTGTGTCCGGTTGCGACGCGATCCAGTTGACCTCCGGTGAGGAGTTCGCGGAACCAGGAATAACGGGAGTCGCGGGCAGCCTGTTCGAGATTTCCCGATTCCAGCACCTGACGATGCATGAGCACGCTCAGACCCATTTCCGCCGCAGTTTCCCGTACGAACTGTTCGTCGCCATCCGATTCCGCCCCGCGAAGACCGTGGTTGACATGCAGTACCGTGAGCTGGAACCGCCATTGCGGTGACATTTCGTGGAGCGCGCTAAGCAGCGCGATGGAATCGGCGCCGCCCGAAACGGCCACGCCCACGCGCTGGCCGCGTTCCAGTAGTTGCCCGTTGCGCAGTGCGGCTTCCAGCCTCTTCAGCACTGCTTCCACTCTAATGCAGTTACAATCGTGGGTTGACCAACGACCTTGCTTCCCTCGCTTCGCCGATCAAGATGCTGCTTATGGATGTCGACGGCGTTCTCACGGATGGGAGGCTGTACAATTTCCCCGACCGGGACGGCAACATCGTCGAGACGAAGGGCTTCGACTCGCAGGATGGGATTGCGCTGCAATGGATGAGCCGGTATGGGATTAAGACCGGCGTGATCAGCGGCCGCATTTCGCCCGCGACGGCGGAACGCGCACGGCAGGCCAAGATGACGTACGTTTACCAGGGGTATACCGAGAAGATTCCGATTCTCGAAGAGATCCTGGCAGATGCCAAGATGTCGAAAGACGAAATTGCTTATATCGGCGACGACTTGACGGATGTGGTGATCATGCACCGTGTAGGCTTCGCAGTGGCGACGGCGAATGCGCGCGTGGAAGTAAAACGCGAGGCGCATTATGTGACACAGCAGCCGGGCGGGTCCGGCGCAGTTCGCGAAGTGATCGAGCTGATTTTGCAGGCTAAAGGGCTGTGGGCGGAAGTGCTGCGTCACTATGAGATCGGCAAGTAGGCGGGCAGCATGACCTGCGTGCCGTTAGACGGTGCGCCACTAGCGAGATCGGGCTAATTCAGCAATCAGGCGGGCACGTCCGCGCTCTCTCACTTCGGCGGCAAGTTCCCGCGTCGATTCCTGCGTAATTACGCGGCCTTCGCCACGCGCAAGGGACGAGCGGGCTTCATCGAGACTTGCCAAAAATCCCATGCGCCCGCGTTCGCGTTCTTCCCATAAACTACGGCGGGCGAATGCTTTTTGATCAGCGGCAAGCTGCACTTCCATCGCTCAAAGTCCCTCTCTCCAGAATAGGTCATCTCTCGCTTTGGGTCACGCACCGCCTGAATCCTCAGGTTGTATAGACA
Organism: Bryobacterales bacterium; assembly: GCA_025462965.1. GTDB lineage: Bacteria > Acidobacteriota > Terriglobia > Bryobacterales > Bryobacteraceae > JALYXI01. The sequence continues at coordinate 616 of JAOAPQ010000779.1, read as the reverse complement.
ATGTAATTCATCATCATCGCGAGCGCCTGGCCGCGATGGCTGATTTCAAACTTTTCATCCGCCGGCACTTCTGCCAGGGAGCATCCAAAGGGAGGGTAGAAGAACAGGGGATCGTAGCCGAAGCCTTCTTCGCCGCGGGGAGCGCGGAGAATCTCTCCTTCCACTTCAGCGCGGAACGTTTGCAGCAGCCGCCCGCCCTTCGCCAGGGCGATGACGCAAACGAACCGGGCGGCGCGATTGGCCACACCTTCCATCTCTCGTAGCACCCGTTCGTTGTTGGCCTGATCGTTTCCGGCGTAGCGCGCCGAGTGAATGCCGGGTGCGCCGCCCAGCGCATCCACTTCCAGGCCGGAATCATCCGCGAAGAGTAGCCCGGGAGCGTGGGCGCTGTAGTAAATGGCTTTCGCTGCAGCGTTCTCCTCGAACGTCAGGCCATTCTCCTCGCACGGCGGAATGCCGGTTAGCGGCTCGATCTCTATGCCTGGGCGCGCCGCGAGGCGGAATTCGCGCAGCTTGCCCGGATTGCCGGTCGCGCAGTATAGCTTCACGGCAGCGTGATGATACCGCGCTGGAGCTCGATCAGCTCCACAATCCCGGCGCGCGCGAGCGAGACCAG
>JAOAPQ010000762.1 GCA_025462965.1 Bryobacterales bacterium | reverse complement strand
TGGACTTTCGCCACTTGCCTCGAATGTAGCGATAGACCGGCTTCCAGTACACCGCGACCAGGGCTTCGTCGCCAATAGAACGGCGCGAGGCGTCCTCGCTACGCAAAGCGGCGATCGCGGAGTGGCGTGTCTCGGGAAAGTGCGCGTGCGCGCCGCCGATTCGCGTGTCCGCATCCATGTGAAGAGATTGTACACGGGAACGCCTCGGACGGCTCCCCCCGGTTGGTACAGTGTAATCCATGAAACTGCGACTATTTCTGGCCGCGCTCGCGTGCACATGCGCGTTATCCGCCGGCCAAAAGGGGTTCACGCTCGAGCAGATAATGAGCGCGCCCTTTCCTTCCGAACTGACGGCGTCGGAGCAAGGCGGCAAGATCGCCTGGGTCATTGATGAGCGTGGGCAGCGCAATCTCTGGGTTGCCGAGGGGCCGGACTACAAAGGCCGGCGGGTGACGAACTTCCAGGCAGACGACGGGCAGGAGATCGCGCAGCTCAAGTGGCTGCCGGACGCAAGCGCCGTGGTTTACGTGCGCGGCGGCGATTTCGAAACGCATGGAGACAATCCGAATCCGGCGAGCTTTGCGGCCGGCGTGGAGCAGGCCATATGGATCGCCACGCTCGCGGGCGGCGCGCCGCGGCGTCTGGCAGAAGGCAACTCACCCGAGGTTTCGCCGAAGGGCGATCGTATCGTGTTCCTGCGCGCGGGCCAGATCTGGACCATGCCGCTCACCGGTGAAGAGAAGCCCTCGCAGTTGATCCACGCCAAAGGGAGAGCGGGCGAGATGCGGTGGTCGCCCGATGGCGGCCGCCTCGCGTTCGTAAACAACCGCGCCGATCACAGTTTCGTGGGCGTTTACGATTTCGGATCGAAGAACCTGAAATACGTTGACGCCAGCGTGGATCGCGACACGAACCCAATCTGGTCGCCGGATGGCAAGCGGATCGCGCATATTCGCATCGCGGCGTCGAACCGCACCCGGCGCGGCCCCGTGAGAACCGCGGACGATCCGTGGTCCATTCGCATGGCCGATGTGGAGACCGGAAGCGGCCGCGAGCTCTGGCGGGCGGAGCCGGGTCCAGGCAGCGCGTTCAGCCCGATGGTCGCGGAGAGCCAATTGATCTGGGGAGCGGACGGCCGGTTGGTGTTCCCGTGGGAGCGTACAGGTTTCCGGCACCTCTACTCGGTCGCGGCGAACGGAAGCCCGGCCGTTGCGCTCACCAGCGGCGAATTTGAAGTGGAGCATGTCGCGGCCGGCTGGCAGTCCCGCGAGATTTTGTTTTCGACAAACAAGAACGATATCGACCGCCGCCACATCTGGCGCGTGCCGGTCGCCGGGGGTGCCGCCACCGCGGTGACGCAAGGCCGCAATCTGGAATGGACGCCAGCGCCCGTCGGCGGAAGCGCCATCGCCTATTTGCATTCCGGCACGAAGACTCCGGCGCAGGCCGCGGTTCAAATGTCCACAGGTGCGGTTAAGGAACTCGCGGCGGAATCCATACCGGCGGAGTTCCCTGCCGCTGCCCTGGTGGATCCGCAGCAGGTAATTCTCTCCGCGTCGGATGGCATGCCGATCCACGGGCAACTGTTCCTCCCGCCCGATCTGAAACCGGGCGAGAAACGCGCCGCAATGATCTTCTTTCACGGCGGCTCGCGGCGGCAGATGTTGCTCGGCTGGCACTACATGGATTATTACAACCATGCCTATGCGATGAACCAATATCTGGCGAGCCGTGGATACGTGGTGCTCTCCGTGAATTACCGCAGCGGGATCGGGTACGGCCTCAACTTCCGGGAGGCGCTCAACTACGGCGCGGCCGGAGCGAGCGAGTTTAACGATGTGCTCGGCGCGGGGCTATATCTGAAAAACCGCGCGGAAGTCGATCCGGCGCGAATCGGCCTGTGGGGTGGCTCGTATGGCGGATATCTGACCGCCCTGGGGCTTGCGCGCGCTTCCGACCTGTTCGCCGTGGGCGTGGATTTCCACGGGGTTCACGACTGGAGCGCTCGCGGTTTTAGCGATCCCGGGAAAGAATCCGAGGCAGCGCGGGTCGCTTTCGAATCTTCGCCGATGGCGTCCATCAGCACATGGCGCTCGCCCGTTCTATTGATTCACGGCGACGACGACCGCAATGTGGCGTTCAGTCAGACTGTGATGCTGGTGGAAGCGCTCCGCAAACAGAAGGTGCCGTTCGAACAGTTGATTTTCCCGGACGAAATCCACGGCTTTCTGACGCACCGCCGCTGGATCGAGGCTTATCAGGCCAGCGCGAAGTTCATGGATGAGCATCTGCTGCGCTAAAACTTGACGTACAAGCCGAACTGCACCACGCGCGGGGCTAACAGCGAATTTCCGACGACGCCGAAATCTGTATTGTTGATGCTCTGATCGCCGACGAAGAAGGTCGGGTGGTTGAGGACATTGATGGCTTCAGCGCGCAATTCCACTGACAGGCGCTCCGTCACCTTAGTCGTTTTCTGCACGCCGGCATCGAATGCGAACCAGCCCGGCCCGTTGAACTGATCTTTCGAGAGCGTACCCACATTCCCGGCAGTCGGGTTCGAGAAGACTTGTCCGGTGAAGGCGGGGCTGCCATCCGGGGCCACTCCGCGGCCGTCATCCGGATTGATCGCGGAGTTCGCGATGTAATACACGCCATTGCCATTGAACCTCAGACCGAGCAGGTTGTTGATCTGGCCGGCGGTGAGGGATGAATCCGCCGTGTTGTTGGCGCTTCTCGAGCCTCCTGCGCGATTGAGAGTCGCGCGGCCGGAGAAAAACGAAAATGGGCTGCCGCTGCTCCAGGTAATAATTCCGCTGGTACTGAAGCCCCCGAGGATCCGGTTCATCATGCGGCCCAAGTCGAACCGCTTACCTGTTCCGAACGGCAGTTCATAGATGTAGTTCGCCTTGAACACATGCGTCTGGTTGAAGGGAGCGCGGGATTTCTCCAGTTTCGCGTTGTTGATGTCCAGGAACGGTTCGAAGCGCGTCTGGCCATCTCCGGCGGCATCGCTCAGCACTTTCGAGAACACGTAATTGGCCTGCGCGGAGAGGCCGTTCGCAAAGCGATGAGAGACATCCATCTGGAGGCCGTTGTAAGTGGAATTGCTGTAATTGGTCAGCAGGTCCGCGCCGAGTGCGTTGGGATTTTGGAAAAACTGCACGCTGCCATTGAGGGCGTCTACCGCGTAGAGTTCCGCGAGGCCTCCCACCTGGCCGGTTTGAATGTCATTGCGAACAGTGGAGTTCGAAAGGAAGCCGCCGTTCGTGAGATGCGGAAAAACGGTCAGCTGCTGGCTTCCGGCGATCGCGGGATTGTAGACCGGATTGAAGCCCTTGCCCGCCGCGGCAGCGAGGGCACCATTGTTCTGGGCCCTCAGGAAATCTGCCAGGAATCCATTCTGCCGGATGATCACCTGGTTGTAATCGATAGAGCGAAACAGCTTCGTTCCGTGATTGCCCACATATCGCACATCTACGACAAATCCCTTGATCTGCTGCTGAATTCCGACATTCCACTGCTGGACGTAGGGCGTCACCAGATTTGGGTCGGGCAGCGCGACTGCGTTGGTGCTGTCCAGAGCGTAGTTATCGGCTGTGGTTCTCGGAATCTGCAACACCGGAGCAGAGATGGCGGGTAATTTGCCGGCGGTCGTGCTCAAGTCCGAGAGGGTCACATTGCTCACCAGACCCGAATTGGTGGCGATTGCATTGTTCTCGGTAGCGCGCAGGAACTCGTCGTTTACGAAGTTGATGCTGTACCCGGCTCGAAAGGCAGTGCGGCCGTTTCCGAAAACGTCCCATGCCAGTCCCACGTTGGGCGCGAAGTTATTTCGATCGCTCTTGTACAAGGAGCGGCCAGTATTTCCGCCCGCGAAATCGAGGACGGCGTTCGGATCGAGCAGTGTTTGAATCGGGTTGCCGTTTTCCAGCCTGGGAATCAGGGCCAAACCGCCGATTTCATTTACAGGGGAGTAGTACTCGTATCGCACACCGAGCGTCAAGGTCAGATTCTTGAAAATCTTCCAATTGTCCTGCCCGTAGAACGCGATGCTGTTATTCGTCAGCTGCCGGGCGTTCGGTGCACCGGGCACGAAGCCTGAGGTTCGGCTGGTTACATTGAAGGTCTGGGCGGCGGAGGTCACGATGCCTGCGACGGTTGCGAGCAGCGAGTTCGCGTCGGCGAGCGCCGAGGCGCTAATTCCGGGTAGCTGTGTGGAGGTGAGGCCGATTGAACTACTGGCGCTGATGCCCAGCGTGTATTGGGGAATTGTTCCCGAATAGTCGTACTCCTTCACGTGTACGAACTGGCTTTGGTAGCCACCCTGAAAA
>JAOAPQ010000745.1 GCA_025462965.1 Bryobacterales bacterium | reverse complement strand
GGCTCTGACGGGCGACTGCTAGAATGAGGGGTTTCCCCCTCACATATGCTCTGGAGCAAGTTATTCATTCCCACTCTGCGCGAACCGCCTGCTGAAGCAGAGGTCGTAAGCCACAAGCTACTATTGCGCGCGGGGTACATTCGGCAGGTAGCGTCAGGCGTTTACAGCCACCTGTTTCTCTCGCAGCGCGCCCTGCTGAAAATCTCGAAAATCGTGCGCGAGGAGATGGACGCGATCGGCGCGCAGGAGATGCTGCTTCCCGCGTTGAATCCCGCGGAACTCTGGCAGGAATCGGGTCGCTGGGACGTGATGGGCGATGACATGTTCCGGCTGAAAGACCGCTGGGAACGCGATTTGTGTCTCGCGATGACCCACGAAGAAGTGATGACCAGCATCGCGCGCGGCGAGCTGCGCAGCTATAAACAGCTGCCGCAGATCTGGTACCAGATCCAGACCAAGTTTCGCGATGAAATGCGTCCGAAATCGGGTCTGATGCGCGTGAGGCAGTTCATTATGAAGGATTCGTACTCCTTCGATCTCGCTCCGGAAGGTCTGGACATCTCGTATCAGAAGCACTACGACGCCTATTGCAAGATCTTTAGCCGTTGCGGGCTCTCCTATCTCGCCGTGCAGGCGCACTCGGGCGCCATGGGCGGTAATGAATCCACCGAGTTCATGGTGGCCTCGGCAGCGGGCGAAGACTTCGTCGCGGTGTGCCCTGAGTGCGGGTATGCGGCCAACCTGGAGAAGGCGGTTTCTACGGCCAAGCCCGCGGCCTTACCTGATCCGGAGGGAAATCTGGTTCCGGAAGAGTTCCACACTCCCGGATACAAGACCATCGCGGAGATTTCCGGATTCACGAAGCTTCCCGAGACTTCGCAAATCAAGAGCCTGGTCATGGTGGTGGATGGCAAGCCCGTGCTCGTTCTGGTGCGCGGCGACCACCAGCTCAGCGCGACCAAGTTCTCGAGCGTCATGCAGGCGCGTGAAATCCGCCCCGCGCAGCCGGCCGAGATCCGCGAGTGGTTTGGAGCGGAAGCCGGTTCACTCGGGCCGATTGGCGTGACGAACATGACCGTGATCGCCGATAGTGCGCTCGAAGGCCGCCGGAACATGATCGCGGGCGCCAACAAGGACGATTACCACCTGCGCAATGTGACACCCGGCCGGGATTTTCAGACCCGGTTCGCCGATCTGCGCCAGTCCGAAGCCGGAGACACCTGCCGGAATTGCGGGAAAGGCATTCTCGAACTGAAAAAGACAATCGAGGTCGGGCATATTTTCAAGCTTGGGTACAAATACTCAGAGTCGATGGGACTTCGTGTCCTGAACGCCGCGGGAGAGGAAGTCACGCCCATCATGGGCTGTTACGGCATCGGGATCGAGCGCATTCTGAGCGCCGCGATCGAAGAGCACAACGACAAGGACGGGATGGCCCTGCCGGTTTCCATCGCGCCTTTTACAGTGGTGGTGACGCCGGTCAATATTGCCGACGCCGCACAAAAACAGGCGGCTCAGGAGATCTACGACTCGTGCCTGGCACTCGGCCTCGACGCGTTGCTGGATGACCGCGACGAGCGCCCGGGAGTGAAATTCAAAGACGCGGATCTGATTGGGATTCCGTACCGCATCACGGTCGGCAAGAAACTGACGGACGGCCTGGTTGAGCTGGTTCAGCGGCGTGGCAAAACTTCATCCGACGTGCCGGTGGCCGAAGCTGCCTTGGCCGTCAAGAAAGCCGCTTCCGCTTGAGCTCAGCCGGGATTGACTGGGGTACGATTCGCGGCGAGTTTCCAGCGCTTGCCAACTGGACCTACCTGAACACAGCTACCTTCGGCCAGCTTCCGGAATGTTCGCGTGCCGCGCTCGACCGGCACTTCATGCGGCGGAACGAGCTTGCGTGCGCGGATTTCCTGGATTGGTTCGATGACATGGACCGTGTGCGCGGACTGGTTGGCCGTCTGATCAACTGCGGCGCGGACGATATCGGCTTTGTTTCGAACACCTGCGCGGCTCTCTCGCTGCTGCTGGGCGGCGTTGAGTGGAAGCCCGGCGACCAAATCCTGACTTTGACGGACGAATTCCCGAACCAGTACTACTACGGTGAGTTTCTCGCCCGCCGCGGGGTCCAGCTTATCGAGACCAGGCCTGAACAGTTCTTTGACGCCGTCACAAACCGGACCCGGGTGGTGGCGCTCAGCACCGTCAATTATACGAACGGCTACACGGCGCCGGTGGCTGAGATGGCTGAGTTTCTGCGCAGCCGTGGAATTCTCTTTTACGTGGATGGCACCCAAAGCGTAGGCGCGCTTCGATTCGACGCCCAGGCGGTTCGGCCCGACGTATTCGCCGTAAATGCGTACAAGTGGCTGCTCTCGCCCAATGGCGCCGCTTTCATCTATGTCCACCCCGAAATGCGCCCGCGCCTGGACCCGAACGTAATAGGGTGGCGAAGCGACCGAAACTGGCGCTCCGTAGATGATCTGAATCATGGGAAGCCGGAGTTCCCGTCATCCGCCGAGAAGTACGAAGGCGGCATGCTGAACTTCTCGGCCTTATATGCCATGGCGGAGACTATCGAGATGATGTTGGAACTCGGCCCGGAGCGCAT
>JAOAPQ010000732.1 GCA_025462965.1 Bryobacterales bacterium | reverse complement strand
GATCGTGCAGCTTGCCCATGGCGGCCAGGTCGAACATCATTTCGTCCGGCATGCTGCCCCACAGGAAATAGGACAGCCTTGACGCCAGCGCGTAATCATCCACCAGCCGTTCTTCGGGACCGGGATTCACCGCTTCCGCTCGGAAAAGGAATTGAGGGGACATCAACACACCCCGCAGCATATAAACCACGGATTCGTCGAATGTCTTCTGCTGCTTCAGAGCAGCCCGGAAAAGGGCCAGGTACGGCTCCGTTTCCTCGTCGGCTACCGGCCGGCGGAATGCACGTGGCAGAAAGCCCTGCAAAATCTGCCGTGCTGCCTGCGCGGGCGGCTGCCCGGCGTGCGGCTCTACAATCCCGATCCGCGAACGCGCGCGTGAATCGCGAACGGCGAATTCCAACGCTCTCTTCGCCGAGTCCATGTATTTCTCGGCGTGCACCGGTGACAGGAACAGCACTTCGGCCGCGTTGTCGAAGCCTTCGCCGCCCGCGCCATCAGCCGGCAAATCATGCCCGGCATCCATGTGGATATCCAACAGCTCACGCATGGTCGCCGTATACTCGCTGCGGTTCAGACGCCGGATCGGCGCGCTCCCGGCCGACACGCCGGCCCCGCACGCTTCCACGTGTAGTGCGTCGTCCACCCATTTAATGAAGGCTTCGCGCTGACCCAGTGTCGGCCCCGGCGCTCCTTGGGGCGGCATCTCGCTGTTGCGCACCCTCAGCGCCATCCGCATCCATCGGTCTGCCTGATCATGGATACTTCCGGGAGTGCTCACCTGTGCCACGCTGAAGCTCGCTGCCCCCGCTTTGCCGGAGTGGCAGGACGCGCAATTCGATTTGAGAAACGCCTGAGCGCTATCGAACGACAGCTGTTGCGCTTGCGCCCCGGACCCGAGAGCAATTCCCATGACGCCGAAGATAAGCGGCAATCCAGTCCGCTTCATAGACGCTTCAGTACAAACGTCTGCTTAGGATTTGGCTTATCAGGTGCCGGTTTACCAGCCACCTTGGCGGAAGGCGCGTCGGCCTTTGCGCGTATGGCCTGAATCTCTCCGTTGACAAGCGTCCCGGTGAACAGAACCTTGGAAATTGAACCGTTCAATTCAGTTGTGACCAGAAACGTGATCTGGTCGCCATTGACCTTTCCATCGGTTATGGGGACACTTTCGTTGTCCCCATACATCTTGCCGGTCAGCACGCCGTCGTGTTGTACGAAGCGGAAGGAAAGATCCTGCAAATCGCCATTGCGATCCGGCATTATCCCGGTCCAGATTCCTGAAAAATCGGCGCCGGACGCTATCGCAACAGATAGAAACACGCCAGTGAACGCCCTTAACACGCCATAAGTATATCGAACGCTCATCTACTTCAGGACCGCCGCCACCACCAATTGTAGCGTTTGAGCCGTCGCGTCCCCGACTTTCTTGTCAGGCTTCCAACCGTCGCGGGAACCGTCATATTTGTATTTCACGGCGATTCCCGTAAGCTTCGGATCGTACTGGCCTTCATTGCCGCCCATTTTGTAAATCACCATATCCAGGGACGGCACCACATACATACAGTAACCACCCGCGCCCGCCTTCCAGTAAGCATCCTTCGGCACGCCCGCCACATGCCCGTCCTCATTCACGTTGAAATTAAAGCTATGCGAAAAGTGTGGATTGTAAGGAGATAATTTCCCGCACATGCGCACGAAAGAAGCGGGCACAATTTGCTGGTCGCCCCACTTCCCCTCATGCAGTAGCAGGTAGACGAACCGGAGCACGTCTGTAGACCGCACCGCGATGCTGCCGCCGCCGGGCGTATGCTCCAGTCGGCCTTCGCTCGTGATGCCCGCCTTCAATTTCGGCCGGTACATCGCATATCCCCAGGTCCCGAACCCGAGCGGCTCGGCTATCTTCAGGCGTATATACTGCTCCATCTCCATTCCAACCAGCCGCCGCAATACGATCGATGCCAGATGCGGAGACGACGTCGCATACGAATAGCAATCTCCGGGCGCGCACCAGAGCTTCTCATGTAATGCGACGGGGTCGGTGGTAGCAATCGGCCCATCCACACTGGGCGAGTCCCAGGTCTGTTTCTCACCGTGTACATATACGGGGTTTACGCCGCGAATCCCCGCGGACATGGCAAGCAGCTGGCCTAGCGTGATATCGGCCTTACGCGGATCGTCCAGGGGAAAGATTTCCGCAGGCATATATTTCGGCGTGAACACCTTCTGATTCACTCCATCAGGAATCAGCTCCGCCTTCTCCTTCAGCCCGATCCCCACTGCAATGCTGGTGAAGGCTTTGCCGCAGGAAGCCAATTCCGGCACAGCTTCCCGATCGCCCCGCCCGAAGTACTTTTCATATACGAGGTACCCATGCCGAACCACCAGAAGCCCGCCATGTTGGGTGGTGTCCTTTGTATACTCGAACGCCGCATCTAGTTTGGCGGCTTCCATACCCGCCAACTGCTGGATATCATCGGCTTTGGCAAGAGTGCGCCACCCGCCTTGCGCGTCCGGGGGAGGATAGTAATCCGCCGCACCCGCCGTCCACAACCCAATTACTAGAAACGCCAAAACCTTCATAGCGCACCAAAATATCACGCGCGCCTGCTTGACGTGGGCCATAACGCTGCCAGTCTGACAAAATAAATAGTCTGGAGTCGTGCAGCCGTGGTGACGAGGATGCCCTCGGTGACTGAGCCTTCGGGGTACGTGCTGGAGCCCTTGCGGGAAGGCCCGGATTTCACCCTTTATCGCGGCCGGCAGCGCGGCCACCCATCGCCGGTCCTGGCAGTGGCCCTCTCCGCCGAACAGCCTCAGGGTCTCCGGCGGCTCGAGCACGAATACTCGCTCGCAGCCGAGCTCGATCACGAATGGGCAGCCAAGCCGCTGGCGCTCACTCGTCAGGAAGGGCGGACGATCCTCATACTCACGGACCCTGGCGGTAAGCCCCTGGATCTGGTCCTTGAGCGCGACCAGGGGCAACCGCTCGACCTGACCCGCGTCCTGCGCATCGCTATTGGCTTGGCAACAGCACTGGGCCAGGTTCATCGGCAGGGTCTCATACATAAGGACATCAAGCCTGGGAATGTGCTAGTCGACGATAACGGCGACGTCTGGCTCACCGGCTTCGGGATTGCGTCCCAACTGCCTCACGAGTGTCAGGCGCCCGCGCCGCCGGAGATCATTGCCGGCACCCTCGCCTACATGGCGCCCGAACAGACCGGCCGCATGAATCGCTCGATTGATACTCGCAGCGATCTCTACTCGTTGGGCGTCAGCTTGTACCAGATGCTTACGGGTGCGCTACCGTTTGCCGCCGCTGATCCCCTGGAGTGGGTCCACTGCCACATTGCATGCCAGCCGATACCGCCTGGCGATCGCGCCGCAGTCCCCGAGCCGCTGTCTGCGATCGTGATGAAGCTCCTCGCCAAGAACGCCGAGGAGCGCTACCAGACTGCCTCCGGCCTGGAAATCGATCTTCGGCGGTGCCTGGCGGAATGGCAGTCGCATAGTCGCATCGATCCATTCCTTCTGGGCGCGCACGACTCGCCGGACCGATTGCTGATCCCCGAGAAGTTGTACGGGCGGGAACGCGAGATCGACGTGCTCCTTGCAGCCTTCGACCGGGTCGTGGCTCAGGGCCCCCCCGAATTCGTGCTCGTATCCGGTTATTCCGGCGTCGGCAAATCCTCAGTGGTGAACGAGCTGCACAAGGCGCTAGTCCCACCGCGCGGGCTCTTCGCGTCCGGCAAGTTCGACCAATACAAACGCGACATCCCTTACACGACTCTGGCGCAGGCTTCCCAGACGCTGATCCGTCAGATCCTCGTCAAGAGTGAAGTGGAGGTGGGCCATTGGCGGCACGCTCTTCAGGAAGCACTGGGTCCGAATGGCCAGCTCATCATCAATCTCGTCCCCGAACTCGAGTTCCTCATCGGGAAACAGCCGCCCGTTCCGGACCTGTCGCCGCAAGACGCGCGGAACCGCTTCCAGTTGGCGTTCCGGCGCTTCCTCGGCGCGTTCGCCCGGCCGGAGCACCCGCTTGCACTGTTCCTCGACGATCTCCAATGGCTGGACGCGGCGACTCTTGAACTGCTGGAGCGCCTGATTACCGATCCGGACGTACGGCACCTCATGTTGGTCGGGGCCTATCGCGACAACGAGGTCAGTTCGTCTCACCCGCTCACGCGCACGCTGGAGGCAATCCGCAAGGCGGGAGCGAGAATGCAGGAAATCGTGCTGGCGCCCCTCGGGCTCGACGATGTCGGCCGGCTCGTCGCTGAGGCCCTGCATTGCGAATGGGAAGTCGCCTATCCTCTGGCGCAACTGGTGCACGAGAAGACCGGCGGCAATCCGTTCTTCGCGATCCAGTTCCTCACGGCGTGGCCCGAGGAAGGACTGCTCGGGTTTGACCCGGACGCATCAGCCTGGGTCTGGGACCTGGCTCGGATTCGCGCGAAGGGCTATACCGACAACGTAGTGGATCTCATGATGGGGAAGCTAAAGCGCTTG
>JAOAPQ010000721.1 GCA_025462965.1 Bryobacterales bacterium | reverse complement strand
TCTTCCGCGCGCCCGAGGAGCTTGAGAGCTTCCGCGCTCACGTGCTCGGCGGTGAAACCGAAGTGCTTCATGATCTCGTCGCCGGGGGCTGACGCCCCGTAATGATCGATGCCCACCACGGTGCCTTCATCGCCGGTCCAGCGCTCCCATCCAAGCGTCGCCGCGGCTTCAACACCCACGCGTTTCCGAATGGCTTTCGGCAGAACGGACTCGCGATAGGCTGCATCCTGTTGAGAGAACAGATTCCAACTCGGCATGCTCACAACGCGTGCACCCACGCCGAACTCCTTCAGCTTCTCTTTCGCTTTCGCGCATACCGCGACCTCGGAGCCCGTGCCGATCAGGATCACATCCGGTTTGCCGTTGTCGGCGTCAGACAGAATATACGCTCCGCGCTTAACGCCAGGCTCTTTTGCGCCCGCGCGGTCCAGAATCGGCAGGTTCTGCCGCGAGAAGACGAGGAGGGTCGGTCCCGAATGCTGCACCGCGAAAGCCCATGCTTCCACGGATTCGTTGGCGTCCGCTGCGCGAATCACCGTGAGACCGGGAATTGCACGCACTCCCGCCAGTTGCTCCACAGGCTCGTGCGTGGGGCCATCTTCGCCCACGCCCACGCTATCGTGTGTGAACACGTAGATCACTTTGAGCTGCGAAATTGCCCCGAGTCGGATGGAGGGCTTCATGTAGTCCGAGAAGACGAAAAAGGTCGCGCTGAACGGAAGCACGCCACCATGCGCGGCCATCCCGTTCACCGCAGCGCCCATTGCGTGCTCACGGACACCGAAAGCCACATTGTGGCCGCCGTATCCCCAGGCTCCGCCCACCGCGCCCGCCGTGCCCGGCCCGGCGAACTCCGGCGGCTGGAAATCGCCCAAGCCCTTGAGCGCGGTATTGGTGGATGGATTCAAATCCGCCGAACCGCCCACGATGTTCGGGATCCGCTTCGCCAAGGCATTCAACGCCTCGCCGCTCGAAACACGCGTCGCCATCGGCTTATCGGTAGGCTTCCACTTCGGCAGGTCCGCGTCCCAGCCATCCGGCAGCTTGCCTGCCATCACGCGCGAGAACTCCTCGGCTTCCTTAGGAAACGCGCTGTGGTAGGCGTCGAAGGTCTGCTGCCACGCTTTCTCCGCTTCCTTGCCGCGATCCACCGCCTTGCGGAAATGCTGTACGGCTTCATCCGGCAGATAGAACTTGTCCATGGTGGGCCAGCCGAGAGCTTTTTTCGCAGCCTGTAATTCTTCTTCGCCCAGAGGCGATCCGTGCGAGGAGAACGTGTCCTGTTTCTTCGGGCTGCCGTAACCGATGTGAGTGCGGACCAGAATCAATGACGGACGATGCGTATCGGATCGCGCTTCCTCGATCGCGAGCGCGACCTCCTCGGTATCGTTGCCTTCGTGAACCGTGCGTGTATGCCAGCCGTAAGCCTCAAACCTTCGTTCCACCTCTTCCGTGAACGTGAGATCGCTGGCACCCGCCAGCGTGATGTGATTCTGATCGTAGAGATAGATCAGCTTGCCCAAGCGTAGATGTCCCGCGAGCGAAGCTGCTTCGGAGGCAATGCCTTCCATCAGGTCGCCATCGGAAACGATGGCGTACGTGAAGTGGTCCACGATATTGTGGCCGGGCCTGTTATAAGTGCTCGCAAGCCACCGCTCGGCGATCGCCATGCCCACGCCATTGCCGAAACCTTGTCCCAGCGGGCCGGTCGAGACTTCCACGCCCGGCGTATGATTGCGCTCCGGATGGCCCGGCGTCTTGCTGCCCCACTGGCGGAAGCGCTTCAGTTCCTCCAGAGGAAGATCGTACCCGGTGAGATGCAGCAGGCTATACAGAAGCATGGAGCCGTGGCCGGCAGAGAGAACGAAGCGGTCGCGATCCGGCCAACTTGGATTTTTCGGGTTGTGCTTTAGGAAACGATCCCACAGCGTGTACGCCATCGCCGCCGCGCCCATGGGCATTCCGGGGTGCCCGGAGTTCGCGTTCTGTACGGCATCGGCCGATAGTATTCGAATCGTATTAATACAGAGGTCTTCCAGCGTGAGCTCTTCGGTTGTTGGCACGTTCTTAAGATTAGCGGAATTGGGCGGGATGCGCGAAGCTGGAACTTGCAAGCGTATGCCGCTTTCCGTTCCAGAGATTACAGACTGCTGGCCGCCGGGAACGCCCTCGCCTCTTTCGGATTGCAGATGCTGTGGGTAGCCGTGAGTTGGGACCTGTATCAGGCTACGAGATCGCCCGTGGTTCTGGGGAATGTCGGGCTCGTGCAGGTGGCGCCCTTCCTCTTCTTCGCCCTGTTTGCGGGCCATATCGCGGATCGCTACAACCGCCGTCACATCATGCTGGGCACGCAAGCGATTTTCCTTTTGGCCTCTCTCGTTCTGGCAACGACAACCCGTTCCGTCGCGCTGGTGTATGGATGCTTGTTCCTCACCGCCACAGCGCGCGCGTTTCAGGGCCCCGCGCGGTCGGCGATGCTTCCGCTGGTGGTGCCGGATGACCATCTGGGTAACGCCATTGCCTGGAATAGCAGCACACAGGAGGTTGCTTCGGTCAGCGGACCCGCAGTGGCGGGTGTTCTGCTGGCCGCGAAAGGAAGCTGGCTCGTGTATGCCGTGCAGAGCGGTTGCGCGGCCGTCACGTTGCTGTGTTACCTATCGCTGCGCTTCCGTCCGGCTGACTTCATTGACGCACTGCCTGTTCCGGCACGCCGCTCGATTGTACAAGGTGTTCAATTCGTCTGGAACGACAAACTCATTCTCGCGGCGATTTCTCTCGATATGTTCGCCGTACTGTTTGGTGGGGCGGCTGCGCTGCTGCCCATCTACTCAGTGGAGATTCTTCATGCCGGAGTGCACGGGCTCGGCCTCCTGCGCGCCGCTCCCTCGCTTGGCGCCGTCGCGATGGCTATCGTGCTCGCGCATAGCCCGAAGATTCGGAAGGCCGGCAAGGCGCTGCTGTGGGCCGTCGCAGGCTATGGCACTGCGACTATCGTGTTCGGCGTTTCCAGATCGCTGTGGCTCTCGTTCGGGATGCTGGTGGTTACCGGCGCGTTCGATAACATCAGCGTGGTACTGCGCCACTCGCTCGTTCAGCGCGAAACGCCGGATCGGCTGCGCGGACGCGTCCTCGCCGTGAATAATATCTTCATCAGTTGTTCGAATCAGTTGGGGGCTGTGGAATCCGGCTTGACCGCGGCATGGTTCGGAAGTGCGGTGCGATCTGTGGTCTTCGGCGGAGCTGCTACGCTGGCCGTGGTGGGAGCATTCGCCGGCGGAGCGCGGAAGCTGCGGAGATGGCGGCAGTGAGTCGATCCAGCCCGCCTACGGCATCACACATTGCAGCGGGGACTTATCGGGGCGCCAGCGGACCAGCTTCGTGCCGTGGCGGAACCGCCCGCCGCTGAAATGGTCATAACGGACTTCCACGACCAGCTTTGGATCGAGCGGCTCCCACTCCGTCGAACGCTCCGTACTCCACCGGCTCGGGCCGCCCGGAGCTTTGCCCGTAAACCCGGGCGGCTTGATCAACGCCTCGAGCTTTTTTGTGATTTCCTTCTTCTCTGCTGCAGGAATCGCCGAGCAGAAACCCACGTGGTTTAGTAATCCTTCCCGATCATAGAGCCCAAGCAAAAGCGAACCTACTACCTTTCCCTTGGTCGCGTAGCGGAACCCGCCAATCACGCAATCCGCCGTGCGCAGGTTTTTGACTTTCACCATGCCGTCGCGATTACCGCTTTCATATGGCAGATCCAGCCGCTTGGCGATTGTGCCGTCCAGTTTTGCTCCGGCGCTCGCGAGCCATGCGCGGGCCTGTTGAATATCCGTGGTCGCCGGCGAGAGTGTCAGTGACGCATTCGACTCCAGATACTTCGCGGCGAACGCTTCCAGCCTGGGGCGCCGCTCCGCGAGCGGCCTTTCGGCGAGGGAATGGCTCCGTTCGTCGACCAGCAGATCGAACACCACCAGGGACGCCGGTGTCTCTTTCGAAAGCTTCGCGATACGGCTCGCGGCGGGATGAATCCGCTGCAGAAGCTGATCGAACGATGAGATGAAAATCTCCCCATCCAGCACAAAGTGTTTGGCTTTCAGCCCGAGCAATGCTTCCACTATTTCGGGGAAGTAGCGCGCCAGCGGTTCCCCCGCTTTTGACTGGAGTTGAACTTCGTCGCCATCACGGAATGCCAGACAACGGAAGCCATCCCACTTCGGCTCGTACTGCCATTGCGGACCTTCCGGGATCTCATCCCGCGTGATCGCCTCCATGGGAAAGTAAGGCGGCTGGATGGGCAGATTCATTTCAGGAACTTCTCCAGCTTGAGACGCTTTCGCTCCAGCAGCAGGGGACGGAAGAGGTCGCCAACTTTGGCCACGCGCGCCGGCATATTGCGCAGTGTGAAGTCCGGCATGCGAAAGCCAGCCACTACCTCATCCCAGGTGACAGGCGCGGAAACAGTCGCCAGCGGCGTGGGCCGCACCGAATAAACAGAGGCCAGAGTGCGTCCCCACGCGTTCTGGTTGTAGTCAACCAGGACATGGCCCTCAGGCCGCTTCGCGACCTTGTACTCCGCGGTGATCAGCTCAGGATGCTGCGCCTCCAACGCCTTCGCGAACTCCTTCGCAAAGGTCCACACCTGCTTCTGCAAGGGTCCGCGCACGATCGGCACGTAGATATGAATCCCCCGCGAACCGGTTGTCTTCGGGTAGCTGGGTATCTTTAACGCGTCGAGCGCCTCCCTGACGGCGCAGGCGGTTTCCAGCACTTGCTTCCAGTGCGCACCCGGCACTGGATCGAGATCGAAGTGCAGGTAGTCCGGGCGATCCACATCGTCGCACGTGGCGTACCACTGGTTCAGGTCGATGCAGCCGAGATTCACAACCCAAAGGAGCGCCGCGAGATCGTCCACAACCGGGAAGTCGATTACGTTGCCGGATGAGTGCTTGATGGTGCAAGTGGTCAGCCAATCTGGCCTGGGCGAGGGAGTGCGCTTCATGAAAAAGAACTCGCCCGCCGCGCCGTTCGGATACCGTTTCATTACCATCGCGCGGTCCGCCAGATGGGGCAGCAGCGCGGGCGAGATATCCGCGTAATATTGCAGCAAATCGCGTTTAGCAATTTTCAGTTCGGGCCAGAACGGCTTGCTTAAGTTGGTCAACCGGACGGCGCGACCGCCGATTTCCAACTGGGCGTCGCGGTCTGTATCCGGTATCTGAATCATTGTGTTTCAGCGCGTTTGGCCGCTTGCGCATGCATCGCGGCTAGTTCGCTCCTGGCAAGATAACGGCCATTCACGAAAACGCCGGCGATCTTACGCGTGTTGGCGATGTCCTTTAGTGGATTTTCATCCAACAGCACCAAATCCGCGTATTTCTCCGGGCGGATGGTACCCAAGTCGGCGTCATGGCGCAGCACGTGCGCCGGTTGCATGGTGGCTGCGCGCAGCACTTGCGCCGGCGTCAGGCCCGCCTGCACCATCAATTCCAGTTCTTGATGCAAGTCCATTCCCGGCTCTGATCCCGCCACCCCGGTATCGGTTCCGGCCAGCAAACCTACGCCCGCATTCCCCATATCCCTGGCCAGTGCCGCGAGCCGGTCGTATTCGATCGTGGTTGAAGGGGGCGCCCGTTTCCTAGCGATCAGCATCGGGGTCGCCAGCACGTCGTAGATCCGCATTTCTCCGAAGATTTGTGTCGCCTTGCCTCGGCTATAGGTGTCCACCATCGCCTGAATCGATCTATCCAAGGCCGGGCCGTCATTGGCGCGGCGGGCTTCCCTCCACTGGCTCCGGATATCGCGCTCCTCACTTGAACAGGAAAGTAGGACTCCTTCCAGATCTTCAATAGACCCCTGGCGAGCGTCGATCGCCTGGAGCGCGCTCACACTGTCCGGAAGGTTGCCCGCAATGCGATGCCCCCAGTGCCGCGTGAACTCGGTCAGCGCGAAAAACGCTTGCGCCGACAAACCAGGTAGCACTTCGATGAAATCCACATGCATGTCATCCAGCTCGTCGAAGGCGCGTCGGGCTTCTTCAGGATTGCGGATTGTGCGGGCGCAAAGCCGGGCATCGATAGCTTGATCGGGACCGTTGAGCGGCGAGCCCGAGGTGAATATGCGCGGCCCGGTGATTGCGCCGCGTTGAATCTGAGCGCGCCACTCGCGGACGCGCGTGAAAGTGCTGCCCATATCGCGTACGCCGGTGACGCCGCTCACCAGGAACAAGGCGAACTGGGGATCCTGGTTCCACAGATGGACGTGCATGTCCCAGAGCCCGGGAATCAGGTACTTGCCGGCAGCTGAGATGACGCGCGCCGACGCTGGCGGCCGGACCGCGGGTCCGACGAAGACGATCTTTTCGCCACGAACGTAGACGTTGCGGTGCGGCACGAGCGAACCCGTCTCCACATCCACCACGTTTACGTCGTGGATCACGGTTGAATGCGAGAGGTCCGGCACGGCGTGGACAGCGCGCCTCGTGTGCGCACCCCAGAGCGAGGACACGGCTGACAGAAAACAAAGGATCAGTATCACTTAGATTCATGGTAGCCGCCGGGCGGCTTCGTGTCCCAGTTCTTAAACCGAGTGCGATTTTGACGCACACTGTACGTGGCTAAGGGATTCGATCCTTTCTGAAGGCCGGCGTCTCAGACGGAGAAACGGCTCTTCGAAATACTTCCAGGAGATCCGAGCGGCAACGTATGTGAGCAAGGTCATCGCAGCAATGAACAGAAGCTTCAGCGCAACACGCGGGATCTCCGGTATGCCGCTGACGGCCTCGGCGAAGCGCGGACCTATAAGCCGGTTTGCGAACTCATGAAACACATACATCCCATAGGCGCATTTCGCGATACGAGCCAGCGGTTCGCTACAGAGAGCATGGGCGGATTCACCGCCGTCCGCAGAATAACGAGCGAAAACAGGATAGCCAGCAACGATTCGCCCCAGATGGTCATATCGAGCAGAAAATCAAAACTCCGCTGGTGGATCACTATAGCAGCGAGTGCGCAACAACAGAGGAGAATTACAGGCTTCGAGATGCGCAGCCAGGTTCCGAGCGCGGCCCGATCACGGAACGCGATAGCCGCGGCGGAGCCAAGCACCAAACCGTCCATACGGGTAAATGTGCCTTGGTAAATCGCACCCCCGTATCCGGACTGGAGTAGGACAACCCGCAGCACAAAAGCCGCGCCTGCGAGACAGAAGCAAACAATTGACAAATACCGCCGAGGGAGAACGAATACGATGAATGGCCAAGCGAGATAGAACTGCTCCTCAATTGAGAGGCTCCAAAGATGCGAGACGAGCGGGTCTTGGGCGGTGCCCTTCCAGTTCTGAATATGGCAACGTACCATCGCCAGTCCAGGTACGGCCAATGGCCGGGCATCAGCACGCGCTCGATGGTCAGAACGGTCGCCAGAAACGCGAAGTACAGTGGGAAAATGCGCAGCGCTCTTCGAAAGTAGAAGGTCCTGAAGTGGTGAGCCTTGTCTCGGGAATCGAGGAGAATGCCGGTGATCAGGAACCCTGAGAGAGCAAAGAAAAGATCAACGCCTGCCTATCCGAAATAAAGACTGTCGAACAGCAGTTGCTCGAAACGTCCGCCGGCTGGGGAGAAGACGAAGTGAAAGTGGAAGATGCAGACGACAAGGATCGCGATTGCGCGGATACCGTCCAACCCAGGCAGATGGTTAGCCGTTTGTGTTGTAGGCGGGCATAAGACGGTCGCGTCGATTGAGCCGCCGCGTTCCTTGTATCGTACGGAAAGCGGCCGCGCCGGTCAATCTGGCAAGCAGGGGTCAAGTGAGTATCTCCTTGCTCACCTCGATAGCGAGACACAGACGCTGCCTGTAAGTGTTAAATCCCATACACTCGTGACAAGTCACGGTCTGAGCCCGGCCGTGACAGTCCCCACGGCCGGGCTCAGAATCCAACTTACCGGTTGTCCCGAGAATTACTTCGACTGCGAAGGATCAAGAGTAACGGCGCACGAGGCCATTTCCGATCCAGTTATTCAACAACCGGTCACTTCATTGCTCTCGTCAATCCCGGCGGCGCGCGGGCCGTAAGAAGGGACCGGGCATCCTAACTCCAGTGCGCCCAAGGCCGGCCCGGCGCCTGTGTACTTGTCGTTGATGTTGGGTAACACGCGTGCTTTGCCCAGCACGACCGCGTTCGACGCTAATGTTGCGTCGGCCGGAGGCATGAGTGCCGTGTAGCTGAACGGGGCGATCAGGTTGGCGAAGATGCCGTTATTGGCAAGTATCCCGTGCGTCTCCATTCCCAGCTTCTGCAGTCCCGCGAAATCCGGCGCAAGGAAGTACCCGCCGAGCATAGGATTATTGAACCGAAAGATCCCGTTTGGGTAATAGGCGTTGTAGTCGAACGTGCCATGGTCGATTGGTCCTGTCCAATCGGCAGCTTCAGGGCCGCTCGAAGGCGGAGCCGCGAAGATATTATTCTCGATCTCGAAGTAGTGACTGGCCGCGGGTGTCTTAAGATTCAGTGCCACGGGCGGTGCGGAGACAAAGGTGTTGTTATAAACGAGAACACCGCTCGGTTCCTGCTGAGGAGTAACTGCGAGAGCATGAAACTTCAATTGCTCGCCCACGGTGTTCACCACGACATTGCGCAGCACGTATGACGGACCGCCGTGAATAGGCTGTACGCTGATGGGAGTGAAGGAATTCATAAATCGGTTCCGAAAGCACCTGGTATTGCCTTCGCTGCCATCCAATTCAATACTGTTGTCGTAAGTGTACAGAACATCGTTGCCATAAAAATCATTAGCGCGGGCGCCGTCCTGCATCGTCTTCATTGCGTCGCCATAGCCGCTGATCCGATTGTGTGCAACCACGTGCCCGGAACCGAAAACGGCTATCCCGTCATCGTTTGCATGTGTCCCGCTATCATCGCTATACACGTGGGGCCATAGCAGACGACCCTCCAGTATGTTGTCGGCTATATAGAGATCGAACTGATTCGGCTGGCCACCGATTCCAAGGGTTGTGTTCCTGACATGCACATGGCGGACGACATTGCCGATTGAATTACCTGCTTGGAAGCGGATAGCGCGTTCGGCATTTTGCATGGTCATCTGTTCCAGATGCACATAGCCTGACCCGTAAACCTCGAAAATGTTACAACCCGTACAGTTTCCGCCGTCGAGAATGACGCCATCCGCACTTGCTCCGCGGATCACGATGGGGTTGGCGGCGGTGCCGGCATTAGAAATTTGGAATGTGCCGTTGTAGATCCCGTTAGCAAGTGTAATCACATCTCCCGGTCGGGCCGCCTTGAGCGCGCTCCAGAGCGAACTGGCGTCTGTCACCTGCTTTACGTTTGGAGTTGCCGGATCGGAGGGTACCCCGCGCGTAGTTCCTGTTAGCGTAAATGTTTGGTCCAGACCATCAGGATCGATAGCATGCAATTGTATCTCGTAAGTTGTGGCCGGTCGTAAGTCAAATAATGAACCGCCGAATTGTGACGCAACTGCGTACCCGGCCACGGTTTCGGGATGAACGCGAAAAAGCGGCAAGGCAGTTTGCCATGTCGAGGTCCCGGATATCCTGAACTGCACTGAAACGGATGAGTTGAAGTTATCGTCGCCAGTAAGCGGAAGTTGGACGCCTAGCGCGGTGAGTGTCGGCCGGTCAAGCGTAGGAACGCCGGGGCGTAAGAGATTGTCGGCATAGAGAGCGCCGCATGAACAGAGAAGGAGTATAGATTGAATCCATGTCATCGTAAAAGGCCTTATTTGTATGTATATGAAGAATAAAAACGTTCTTGCGGCTGCGAAATGTGGGTACCCAAAGTCGCTAGGTTGGAACGCAAATCATTTCATTAGCGATGCGGACAGTTGAACACATGAGACAGACACGCAATTGCAATCGTAACTCTTTGTGCACGTGAAACGCTGGCAAAGAAATGTAAAATCACAAAATTACCCAAAGTGGTAAGTGGGAGTCTATCCTTCAGCTGTATTAGCGATATACGGAATAACACGTCAGGTAAATGCTGAATCAAGGCGGTCGGGCTATTTAGCGTTTGTGCTTGATCGACTAGGAAAGCCGGCCGTTGATACGCGAGGGATGGTAGCGCGCGCCGGGCAGGCGTATACTCACCTCAATTACGTGTTTTGGGTGATGCGCAAGCGCTGGCAGCCCTTGACCGGCCCCGTCGAACCTGCTTGTTCTAAACCCACCGAAGAGATCCGAAGGAGACAACCATGTCCCTGAGTTCAATTGCGTTTCGTTGTCTGTCGGCCAAATCCGTTGGCCTGCCCGTCGGCGCCCTCGCCAGCTCGTTTAACGCGCAGGCGTCTATGTTTTCGGCTAGTCTCAGCGTCTCGGTCGGCTTTCCCGCAGTCGGCGCGTTGCCCGCCAACGTGTCGGTGGCTGCCGGACCAGGCTCGGGGGCGGCCGGCGCGGCCCTACCGAACTGCGTCGTCAACGTTCTGATCCCGCCAGCCGGCGGCCTCTGTAACAATCCCGCAGACTCGTACCTTGCGCCCGTAGGCGCACCTTCCACGCTCACTTTCACAGCCGGCCCGATCAGCGGTTCAGCGACAGGAGGCGGCGCAGTCGCTGCGTCGTCGATGGGAATGAGCGAAGAAGTGATCCTCGGGAACCTGAATCCCTTTGCGGTGGCCCTTCCTCTTAACCTTAGTTACACCGCGAATCTCATGGTCAGTGCCGGCGCTATGGAATTCTCGACTGCGACATACAGCTTCAGCGTGACCAATAACGGAGCCGGCATTCTTCCGGGCGGCCCCAACACTTTCACCCTGAACTGTTCGGCCTGCGGCACTATGAGTGCTGCCAACCCGGTTCCGCTGCCGCCGAATCCCGTGATGGTGATGATCCTGCGGCGGGCGCTAACCCGGGTTTCGCCTTCATCCGTATCGACCCCTCGGTCTCGGGCGTGGCCATCAGCAACATCCCTGAGCCGGGTAACTGGCTACTTGCCGGTGGCGGCATGCTCCTACTCTTAGCAGCCTCGCGTTTCCGATCCATACGACGTCGAAATTAACCCATTTGATATTTCTCGATCTCCCGCGTTTAAGTTAAATTAGAAAGCACGATGAAAGTCTGGGTGCTGTTCGCCGCGTTAGTCGCCCCGCTGGGTGCTCAGTCTCCAGGCGTTGAACTCTTCGAGAAAGAGATCCGGCCGCTCCTCGTGAATAAGTGCTACGGCTGCCACTCTTCCAAGCTGAAGACGCCCATGGGAGGGTTGGCCCTGGATACGAAATCGGGTACCCAGCGCGTCACGGGCAAGCTTCTGGGTGCTGTTCGCTACAACGACCCGCAGCTTCGGATGCCCCCGACCGGCCGGCTGCCGGATACGCAGATCGCTGCATTTGAGAAATGGATTGCGCTTGGCGCTCCCGATCCGAGGCAGGATACCGCGGCCGCCGCGCCCGTTACAAAGGCAATGGATGTCGAGACCGGGCGTAAGTGGTGGGCGTTTCAGCCCCTGCGCGGAGCGCCTAAGGGCTCGATCGATTCCTTCATCCTGGCGAAGCTCAAGGAGAATAAGCTGAAACCATCTCCCGTGGTCGATCGCCGCACTCTGGTTCAGCGCGCTTATCTGGATCTGACGGGGCTCCGGCCCTCCTATGAAGAAACCGAAGCGTTCGTTGCCGACCGCGCACCCGGCGCTTACGCTCACCTGATCGAGCGGCTCCTTGCGTCGCCACACTATGGAGAGCGCTGGGGCCGCTACTGGCTGGACGTGGCGCGGTACGGCGAAGACAACCCGACCTCTGAAGCCACCAATCCGCCTTACCCGTTTGCGTGGCGGTACCGCGACTGGGTGATTGAGGCCGTCAATCAGGACGTGCCGTATGACCGTTTCGTGAAATTACAATTGGCGGCCGACATGATGCCCGATGCGAAGCACCTGGATTTGCGCGCACTCGGGTATCTAGGGGCGGCTCCGATTTATCACAAAGACGCCCGGCTCTCGAAGGAAGTCATCGAAACTCTCTACACGGACGACTGGGACGAGCGGGTGGACACGGTTTCGCGCGGACTACTTGGTCTGACGGTAGCATGCGCGCGGTGTCACGATCACAAGTTCGACCCCATTCTGACGAAGGACTATTACAGCCTGGCGGGTGTGTTCGCATCAACGGTGGCCGCGCCGCGTCCCCTCAATGAAGTTGATCCTGAAACGGAGACGCGCTTCGCCTGGGCGGCGCAACGGCTGTTTTTTCTGAGCTATGTTGCGAATTTGATGCGCAATGAGCCGGGCAGCAAGCCCGAGGAAGCGGCGGCGAAATCCGAGCGTTACGCGGAAGAAGTCGACAAGGTGAAAGAGGGGATGGCCTTCCTGAAAGCTGACCACCCCGAGATGTACGCCTACCTGGACCAGATTGGCAAGCGGCCCCGAGCGCCAGGAGCGGCGCCGGTAGCCGCAGCTGCAGGCGGGCAACAACGGCGTCGAGCGGGACCATCCGATGCACCTTTCATCAACGCCGTGTTTGATGCGGGTCTGTGGGTGGATGGGTCTGACGCGGATCTGACAACGATCGAGGTGAAGCCGGGCGTCGCGAGAGACCTCCACATACTCCCGCACGCCAACGTGTCCGCGCCAGGCGCATTAGCTCCCCGGCAGTTCCTGACCGTGTTGTCGAAGGCGGATACGACTTTCCACCAGGGCTCGGGACGGTTGGAGCTCGCAAACAGAATATTCAGCGACGCCGGCCCGCTAACTGCTCGAGTCATCGTGAACCGCGTCTGGGCGTGGCACTTCGGAAAGCCGCTCGTGGCGACGGCAAGCGATTTCGGCACACAGGGCGAGAAGCCGACGCATCCGGAACTGCTTGACGATCTTTCGGCGCGATTCGTCGCGAACGGGTGGTCCCTCAAGTGGCTGCATCGCGAAATCATGCTCTCCGCAGCTTACCGGCAGGCGAGCCATCCGCGCGAGGACGGAACGCGAATCGATCCGACGAACCGGCTGCTTTGGCGCATGAATCCGCGACGGCTGGATATTGAAGCATACCGTGATTCGCTGCTCGCAGCGTCCGGCGACCTGGATCAGACAGTGTATGGACTTTCCGTGGATCTGGACGCCGCGGAGAACAACCGCCGCACGGTTTACGGGAGAGTGAGCCGCGGGCGCTTAAATACCGTTCTGGCGTTGTATGATTTCCCGGATGCGACCATGACCAGCCCGGCGCGGGATCTGACGACAACACCGCTTCAACAGCTATTCGTGATGAATAGCCAGTTCATACAGGATCGCGCGGTGGCTTTGGTCAAGATCGTTGAGAACGAGCCGGACAAGATCCGAGCCATGTACCATCGCGTGCTCCTGCGCGACCCGACCCCGAAAGAAATCGATCTGGGCGCCAGTTATGTGAACGGGAGCGCCCTCGCGGAGTATGCGCAAGCCATTTTATCGACGAACGAGGTAATCTTTTGGCCTTAAGAGAACAATTTTCCAGGCGCGATTGGATCCGGTCGCTCTCAGGCGGGCTTGGCTCGATCGGGCTCGCAGGTATGCTTGCAGACGAGCAGCTGCGCGCGGCTCCCCGTTTCCCTAATTTCCAGCCGAAAGCCAAACACAACATCTTTTTGTTCCAGGTGGGGGGTCCTTCGCAACTGGATATGTTCGACCCAAAGCCGATGCTGCTGAAGCATGCGGGCGAACGACCGAACACTGTGAACTTGCGCACAGAGCGCACCACGGGCGGCTTGTTGCCCTCGCCGTTCACGTTCAAGAAGTATGGGCAGTCCGGAATCGAAGTGAGTGAACTGCTCCCGAATCTGGCAGCCTCGATCGACGACATCTGCGTGATCCGGTCGATGTACACGTTCAACCCCACGCATACGCCGGCGCGCAGCCTCTTCCATACCGGGAACATCGCGGCGACACGGCCCTCTATGGGAGCGTGGATTTCGTACGGGCTGGGAACGGAGAACCAGAATCTGCCTGGTTTCGTGGTGCTGACTCCTGGCCAGGGGAGTGGCAGCCTGGCACGGGCGGGTTTCCTGCCGGCGAAGCACCAGGGTACTTTCTTTGATGACTCTGTCTCTGAGCCCGACAAGATGATCCGTTACCTTCAGAACAAACAACTCGAAAAGCAGCCGCAGCGTCGCCAGTTGGACCTGATTCAAGCCCTGAACCGCGAACATGAGAACACGTTCGGTGAGGACGAATTTCTGGAAGGCCGGATTCAGGCGATGGAGACGGCTTACCGGATGCAGTTCGAGGCGATGGACGTGTTCGATCTTGGTAAAGAATCGCCCGAGATGCGCGAGGAATATGGCAAGACTCCGTTTGCGAACGGCTGTCTGCTCGCGCGCCGGCTGGTGGAGCGCGGCGTTCGCACCGTGCATATTTACTACGGTCCGGGCCAGCCCTGGGACGACCATTCGCACATCGACAAGAACCTGCGCCAGCGCTGCCCGGATATGGACAAAGCGTCGGCGGCCCTGATTCGCGACCTGAAGCAGCGCGGACTGCTCGACGAGACGCTGGTGGTTTGGGGAGGCGAGTTCGGACGTACACCCGTTTCGGAGAGCGGCGACGGGCGCGACCACAATCCCTATGGCTTCACGATGTGGCTGGCGGGCGGCGGCGTGAAAGGCGGGATGGTCTACGGGGCGACGGATGAGTTCGGATTTCAGGCGGTGGAGAACCGTGTATCCATTCACGACCTGCATGCAACGGCGCTTCACACCATGGGCATCGATCACGAACAGCTGACATACCGTTATGCAGGGCGCGATTTCAGACTGACGGATGTTTACGGAGAAGTTGTTAAAGACATTCTCGTGTGAGCGCGGTCGTGGCAATTGGCATGCTCCGGGGCAGATATGGGCCTCATACGCGATTTTATTTTCCTGGCGCTCTTCATCTTGCTCCTTGCTGTTTGGCTGATCGCCTGGGCCGCTTTTCACCTGGCGGGAGCGGCGATTCACCTTCTGCTCGTCCTAGCGGTCATTTCCCTGCTGCTGCACTTGTTCCGGGGCCGTAGCGCGGTATAGCTGGAGCTTACTGGATCCGGAAAAGATGGAACGGTGTCGTTTCCGCGGTGTCCTGAACTCCCCATTCCCAGGGATGCTTGAGCATGTCCCTACCGATTAGACCCATGCCCTCAGTGCCGGCTTCGGCAAGGACATAGCTGAAACCGGCCCGGTGAAGAGCGCTAACGGCTTCATGCCGTAGATCGCCGCTCGGCGCGGTTCTCGTCCCGAGAGAGTCAGCCAGGTGTTTCCACCTTCCATTAAGGTCCAAGCCATCAACGACCAGCTGCTGCGAGTGGGGCGATTCGGCTTCCAGAATAGCGGCTCCAGAGACAACTTGTGGCCGTCCAAAATCCGCTTGAAGGAACATGCCGGGCTCCACGCTGTCGCGGGTGCGCCAGCTGGTAGAGCGGTTCCCGTCGACTGCCCAGGGCGCCTCCCAGCGGTTGGGCGAAGCATTAAGCGACCACAGCGGACTCGGGTAAACGGGTCCACCGGGCGATACGATCCGCAGTTCGAAAATGCGCCATTCAGTCGGGGCGCGAGCCGCGGCAGCCACACGGAGAGCGCGCAACGCCTGACCCGGCCATTGCGCTGACACGGTGACCATTCGATCACGGAAATAAGCGGTTAGGAGGCCGTCGCTGAGTTCCTCCGAAGGCGTCGAGTGCCAATACTCCACGAGTTCCCGCGTCGAGTAGGCACGGGCAGTAGAAGCCAGGCAGAAGATGCGGTCCGCGGGCTTCGTTTTCTCCTCGACCATCATGGCGACGGGGTACTCGCCGACGACGCGGCGCAGGTAGGAATCCTCCGACTCGATGTGAAGAGCGGCACGCCAGGGAATCTCGTGCAGCGACCATCGATCCGGATCTTCGAGACGGTCGACGATCGGCGGCCAACAGACTACCGCCTGTATTGCTACACAAACATAGAGCAATGCGCGCGGAGCAACCATTGCGAAGGCCAGTATGAGAAAAGGAATGGCGGGCATGAGAAACCGCGCGCCAACATTCCAGAACCACGGGACGAGGGCCACGCCAGCCCCGATGAACAACACCCGTCCCGCCGGCTTGCGCAGCGCGAGCACGGCAAACGGGAGTGCGAGCAGAACCGGCCCCATCACTCCCTGCATGCCGCCGCGGAAGGCGTACTCCATCAGCGCGGTATTCCAATGGAAATTCCCATAGGAGCTTACGATGTCACCGAGCACTCTTTCGGTAGTGATATTGAAATAAGGGTTCGGGAACCAGCGATTCAGAAGTGGCGCGACAGGATCACCCGTGAGCACAAGGGCGCGCAGCATCCAGGGGGTGATAGATGCCGCGGCTCCGGTCGCCGCGATCAGCGCGCAAAGAGGACGGCGGGAGATGACGAGCGCACCAAGGATCACGAAGGCCGCGATCGGCAGGCCGGTAATCTTCACGGCATAGCAGAACCCGGCGGCAAAGCCCGCAGCCGCGAGATACCCCGGGCGACGGTCCGCGTTCCACAGCAACATGAGATAGAAGGTCAGCAGGATAAAGAAGACCAGCGCAGCGTCGTTATACGCGCAGGTGCCGCTAATGCCCGCCACCGGCGCACACAAGTAGAGGGCGGCCGCCGCCAGTGCCGCACGATCGGTTAACCCGAGCCTCCGCCCGATCGCGAGCATGAGCGGAACCGTTCCCAGGAGAAAGGCAAAGTGCACCAGCTTCGCGGCCTCATGCCGGCCGAACTCGAAGGCGGCCACAAAGAGCATCTCGAGTCCTTGCGGCAGGACCTCGAAGAACCCGATCCGCGCGGGGAAGCGGCCCAAACGGACATATTCGGCGGCGAGGCCCAGGTGGTAAGTGATGGCGTCGGGCTGGATTTCGGGCGCGGCGGCGCAAATGAGATAAACAACGGTATACGTCAGCATCACGATGCCGAACAGCCAGCGGGACCAGGAATCGAGAGGCGCGATGGCATGTTCGCGCAAGCGTGCGGGCTTTATCCAATAGAGCCCCGCGAGAGCACAGCATCCAATGGCGAGAAACACCCATCGATTGGCCCAACCCGCTTCGAGCAGGAGGAAGACGACGAAGCTCTGGACGGCGGCTCCCAAGCCGAAGCGTGCGATGTACGGGAGTGGGAGCGCACGGAAAAAGAGCGCTCCCAAGGCGAAAGCGCTCGCAAGAGTGAACAGACTTCCGAACAGGAGCAAGAAACTATTGTAGGCGGGCCGTGAAGGCTGTTGGCCGGACCGTCAACGTATTTCTAGATTGTTCAGGCATTTTGTGGCCGCTATATTTAGTGGAAGAAGAGGCCGGACACGACGGTGTTATAGAGGCCGGTGGAGGTAAGCCGAAACTTCACGTGTCCGGTGACATTCCAAACCAGGTAGACGCCGCCATTGAAATTGCCGGTCAGGGCCTGGGTGTTCAGCACAGTTCCGCTTGGGTCGAGTACATCCACCGTTTGTCGCCTGCCGGTGGTATCCCAATCGACGCAGTAGAGCGCAACCTGGTGCTGGAGCTGATCTGTCGTATTGAGATCGATCGTGAACGAAGTCGGGGAGTACCAGGTCGACGCTATACGATCCGAGGGGTTTGAAGCTTTCTGAAGCCCGCGTACATCCGAAGTGGAAGCGGCCCACATATACGAAAGGTTGCCCGAGGGAGCCGGGGCGACTGCGTAGGACGGGATGCTGGCTGAGTCTCCTATAACGCTATAGCCCTCTGTCCCATACACCGATCGCCAGTTCCCTTGCGTGCTAGTGTCCGCTTTGACGAAAGTCGCTGAAGGAGGCGGTGCCGTTGTTTGCCCGCCGAAGAAAAGCCCGGAAACGACAGCGTTGTACGCACCGGTCGACGTGACGCGCAGTTTCACATGTCCGGTGACATTCCAAACCAGGTAGACACCGCCACTGAAATTCGTATTCAGCACCTGCGTGTTCAGCACATTTCCGCTGGCGTCGAGCACGTCGACCGTTTGCCGCCTGCCGGTGGTATCCCAATCGACGCAGTAGAGCGCCACCTGGTGCTGTAGCTGATCCGTTGTATTCAGGTCGATGATAAAGTAAGCCGGCGAGTACCAGGTCGACGCGATACGACCCGTGGGGTCTGATGCCTTTTGCAGAGCGCGCACGTCGGAGGTGGAACCAGCCCAGGTGTAGGAAAGTTGACCCGAAGCGGCCGGGGTCACGTAAGGGGGATTTTTGGCCGAATCGCCCACAACGTTGTACCCTTCAGCGCCGTATGCGGATCGCCAGTTGCCCTGCGTCGTGGCGTCGGCCTTTATGAAGGTTGCCGTCGCCGGGGAGGAGGTCTTGCCCAGACTCTGCTGGTACGTGGTCCACCCTGTACGCGCCGCAGTTGCAAACGCGGCAAGTTGCGAATAGTCGTCGGCGAAGGTGGTATACATCATGCCGCGGATTCCGGGAATACCCGCGACCTGGGAGAGTTCGGTGCTGGCAGCTGAAGCGCCGTTCCCGGAATCGTAATAACCGGCGATAATCTGCTGGTAAGGGACCGGCTGCTGCGGGTTGAGGCCGGAAAACCAGGTGGTGGAATTAGTGAGCGCGCCCAGGTTCCAGTTCATCACGATGACGTCCGATGGCAATCCTTTCCATGAGCCGGAGAGATCACCTTCCACCAGGTAGAAGTTATTAACGGCGTTGTGAAATGGGTCGAACATGTCGCTCCACACGTAGATCGGCTTGGTCGCGTTCACTGTTTTAAATAAGTTATAGACTTGGCCGAAATGCCAGGCCAACAGTTGGCCGGCCGTCATGTTCTTCGCCTGGGCCGATGCGGTGGAATTCATATGGCGCATCTCGTCGTATGAAAAGAAGTAGCCGCCTGCGTTCGGAAATATTTGTCCTACAGCCTGGGCGTTTTGCTGCATCCATTGCCACGGACCGGGGT
This sequence comes from Bryobacterales bacterium, assembly GCA_025462965.1. Classification (GTDB taxonomy): domain Bacteria; phylum Acidobacteriota; class Terriglobia; order Bryobacterales; family Bryobacteraceae; genus JALYXI01. The sequence goes on along the minus strand of JAOAPQ010000721.1, from coordinate 3,506 downwards.
CGGTGAGGCTCGCGCCGGCATCGCCGAATTCGGGTTGAAGGGCGTACCAATCCATCGCGACGATCTGGCCCGGCTTCAAGCTGCTACCAGCGGGTACCGGCACGGTCATCGGCTGGTGCCAGTAGTCGTCGAAGGTGGGATTTGTCGCGAATTTCGGCTCGCTGACAGCGCCGAAATCCGGGCCTTCCTGAAACGTATGCGACGGATTGGCAGGGTCATACACATTTAAAGGCGTGCTGTTTCCACGCAGGACGTAAACGAGCGCCGTTTCGTCGAGGGTAATGTCATCGAACCAGATATTCCCTTGGTTGCCGCCCCACACGCCCATGAGGATGCTCATGGTGGTGTGGTTGCCGCTGTTGAAGGTATAGTCCCACTGGGTCCAGCCGGAGGTGGCCGGCGGATTCAGGGACTGGTTTACGCGATTGAATGCAAAGTTATTATCGCCAAAGATTTCAACCTGAGAAGATCCTTGAAATCCAGACGTTTTTAGATACATTCGCATATGATATTGCCGCCACGGCTTTACTGCGAAGCTTTGATAAAAACGCGCGTTCGCGGAAGGATTTAGCGCTCCGCTGATCAACCCGGAAGCAGAGCCGCTGTGAGAAACGCTGTTGTACACGGTGGTTCCTGCGTCGCCGTATGCGAACCAACCGCTCTTGCCGCTCTCAAAGCCGCCGTTTACCAACCCAGGGGACGAGTTCAGGACTTGCAAAGTCTTGCCTTGGGGATCCACCTGGAACTGCGTGCCGACCACGCGCTCGCCTTCAGCCCAGTTCGGATTGCGCCGCAGCATATCGGTGGAATGGCCATAAGGCGCAACCAGCGGCATTACTTTCAGGCCTTTAGATTGAGCGTATTGAATCACCTGAGACATGAATGAGGGGTCCCACCAGGAGTACTGGATGTCGTTAATGCCGGTATCCCACAGAACCACGCCGGTATAGCCGGCGGCTACGGCTTGATCGATCCGCGCTTCGCTCTGCTGGACGGCGGCTTGGGAGGTTATATAGCTATGATGGAAATACCATAATTCCATTGGAGAGGAACTTTGGCCGGAAGAAATTACACAGATTAGAAGTAAGAAAAATACTATCTTAAGCACTAAATCACCCCGTTTGTGATTGATTAAACAGAATTTGTTACTTCTGTGTTGTATCAGACAAACGGGGGAAAAACAAGAAAAGCAGATAGAAAAGTCTTTTTATATGAAATTGAGAAACAGCAGGCCACTCGTAACGATGGCCTGCTCCATGTTTTCTATTTATTCATTACGAGGATTTGGAAGCTGCCGGGCGCCACGGATGCGCGCTTCGCGCCCGGAGCCTTGGCGCCGTATTCCGCCGCGGGCAGGTAGAGATTGTGGGTTTTAGGGTCGACGGCCATGGTTCGCGCGCCCTTCTTGGTGGTTACATTCTCCACCACGGTCCACGAACCGGATTTTTCCTGGATTACCGACAGCGTGCCATCATCGCCGTTTGAACTGAAGGCGAGGCCGGTTCCAGGATCAAAGCTCGCTCCGTCGGCGCCTTTGCCCGTTTTGGGGGTCGCGATGACCTTACCGGAATCGGGATTAGAAATGGCCATGATCTCGTTTTCGCAGACGGAAAAAACGCGGCGTTTCGCGGTATCCATCGCGAGACCGGAAGGGCTTTCGCACGGCTTGATGGAGTAGCGCTTGGTTTCTTTCATCTTAGCCGCGTCGATTTCCACGATCTCCGCTGTATCTTCAATGTTGACGTAGATTTTGCCCTTGCCATCGGCGGCGGAAAATTCCGGCCTGCCACCCAACTTGATGGTCGCTTCCACCTTGCCGGTCTTTGCGTCGATTGCGGTCGCATCATTGGAGCCGCCATTGAACGTGTAAACCTTGCCGGAGACCGGCTCATACTGGATGGCGTCGGGATTCTTGCCGGTGCTTATCTGGCCGAGGGGCTTAAGTGTTTTGAGATCGAAAATAGTAACATTATTTCCCTTGCCGTTGCTTACAAAGCCTTTATTCAATTCGGGAACGACGGCGATGCCATGTACGCCGGGAGTGTCGGGAATCTCGCCGACTGATTTTGCGGCGTCGAGATCGATCACCTCCACCTTGGTGCCATGCGAAACGTAGAGCCTGCGCGCTGCGGTATCGACCGTGAGATAGTCCCAGCCGCCGGTGCCGCCTACCTTGATTTGACTGGTGATGTGATACCCGCCTGGAGCCGCGAAAGCCGCGGCCGAGGCCAGAAGTGTGACGTGGATGCTCTTCTTCATCGTATTTTCCTCTTTGGATTTAGTCTCTTGCCAGATAGTAGTGGACGGCCGGAGTGACGATCAGCGACAGAACCATGGACGCCAGAATGCCGCCGATCACGGCGATGGCGAGCGGTTGGAGCATTTGGGAGCCGGCGCCTAGTGCGAGAGACAGCGGAATCATGCCCGCCACCGTCGCCAGCGCGGTCATCAGAATGGGTCGGAGACGACGCTCACCGGCTTCGATCATGGCGTCGCGCGCGGACGATCCTTGAGAACGGAACTTCTGGTCCGCGTCGAGGAGCAGGATGCCGTTTTTCGCCACGATCCCGATAACCATGATGAGACCCATGAACGACGAAATATTGAACGTTGTACCGGTGACCAGCAGGGCAAGGAAAACGCCCGACGTGGAGAGTAGCGCCGACGCAATGATAGCGGCGGGTGCCGCGAAGGTGCCGAATTCGATTAGCAGAACGGTGAACACGAGGACGATCGCGAGGCCCAGGACGAGGAGCAGGTCCTTGAACGATCTCTGCTGCTCCGCGTAGGTCCCACCGTATTCCACGCGGATAGATGACGGCACACGCAGGGATGCTACTTTGGCCTGGACGCGAGCGACTCCTTCACCAAGGCTGATTCCCTGGAGACGGGCGGTAACAGCGATATCGCGCTGCAGATCCTCACGGCGGACTTCGGTCTGGCCGGGTTCATTCTGGACGGTGGCGAGAGTGCCAAGCGTGGCGGTCTTCCCGGTGGAGCTAACCAGCAGCGTATTGCGGATCGCATCGAGAGAGGCGCTGGTGTAAGGGGGAAAGCGAACTCGCAAGGTGTACGCCCGGTCGTTGCTAACGACCGGAGTGGTGGCAGGTTCGCCCTGGAAAATCGCGCTGGCGTCCAACTCAAGTTCCTGAGGCGTGAAGCCCGCTCGCGCGGCGACGGTCTGATCCACATTGAAGACGAGAGCTGGCCCGCTTATGGTGTTCTCGATGCCATTCTTGACGTCCTTTATTCCATCGATGGTCTTAATGGCGGCCCCAATTTTGGGCCCCCAGACCTTGAGAAGCTCCATATTGGACGAGAATAGTTTGATCTCGATGGGGTCGGGAGAGCTGGAAAGATCGCCGATCTGGTCCTGCAGAATCTGGATGAAATCGGTATCGAGTTGCGGGAATTGCTTGTTGACCTTCTCGCGGACGTCGGCGATAACCTCTTCGCCGGACCGCGAGCGATCTCTTTTTAACTTGACTGTGATATCGCCGGTGTTG
>JAOAPQ010000091.1 GCA_025462965.1 Bryobacterales bacterium | reverse complement strand
CCTCCCGGATTCGATGGGATTCGAATTTCGCGGCATCCGCTTCCACGGAGCAGGACGGTCCGTGGAGGCAAATTTTCCGCGAGGACGCGGGATTGGTATCCGCCGCACGGCGTTGCATGAGGCGCTGGTGCAGACGGCAGTGCGAGCCGGCGTGGAGTTGCGCTGGGCCTCGCCGGTATCGGACCTCGACGGATTGAACGCGCGGTGGATTATCGGGGCCGATGGCTCGTCATCACGCGTGCGGCATTGGGCGGGACTCGATGCGTGCGCGTGGAACACGCGGCGATATGCATACCGGCAGCACTTCGCAGTCCCGCCGTGGACGGATTGCATGGAGATCTATTGGGGCGAGGGCTGCCAGATTTATGTGACTCCCGTAGGGACGCGTGAGGTTTGCGTGGCCCTCATTTCGCGCGCGCCTGAGCTCCGTGTCGCGGAAGCGCTGGAGCGGTTTTTCCCTGTTCTGTATGAACGGCTGGCGGGTGCGCCCGTCGCGAGCCGCGAGCGTGGGGCAGTGACCGCGACCATGCGGCTACGCGCAGTCGCCCGGGGCAACGTGGCGTTGATCGGCGACGCCTCGGGGTCCGTGGATGCGATCACCGGCGAAGGCATTTGTCTGATCTTCCGGCAGGCGGCGCTCCTCGCGCAAGCGATCACGCGGGGTGACCTTGCCGGTTACAATCGCGCGCATCCACGGCTCGCGCTCCGGCCCCATCTCATGGCGAAAACCATGCTCATGCTGGACCGGGGACCGGCGATACGGCGCGCAGCCCTTAGCACGATGTCCGCGCAGCCCTGGATCTTTCAGAAGCTGCTGGCGGTGCACGTGGCATGAGGATCGGACGCGCGCTCCTTGCGCTCGCGGCTATTGCGCTACCGGCGTTCGCGGCGGAGTGCAGCCTGGAATTGAAGCCGGAGAATACGAAGATTCAGTGGACGCTCAGCGGCCTCCACACGGTCCACGGGACTTTCGATCTCAAGCGCGGCGCGATCAATTTCGATACTGAGACCGGCAACGCATCGGGGCAGGTGGTAGTCGACATCGCAAGCGGCGACAGCGGCAGCCCGCCGCGGGATCACAGGATGCACGCCGGCGTCCTCGAATCGAAGAAATATCCGGAAGCGGTATTTACGCCCGACCGGGTCGAGGGCGCGCTCGCCGTGCCGGGAACTTCGAATGTTAAGCTCCACGGGATGTTCACGATTCACGGCGCGGAGCACGAGATGACGATGAATGTTCAGGCAAGAACTACGCCGGATCAGCTGAGCGCGACAATCACGTTCGACATTCCTTACGTGGCGTGGGGAATGAAAGATCCGAGCAAATTCGTCTTCAAGGTGGATAAGACGGTGCACGTCTCGATCGAGGGAAGCGGACCCCTTCAGAAGCGTTAATGCGTCGTTGAAGAAAGACTAATGCAAAACGCCAGTTCGTCCGATAAGACTCGTATGCAAATCTCGCAGGTTTCGAATTCGCAAGCGGTCTATCAGGCTCCGGCCGCCAAGGCCCCAGCGCCAAAAGATGCCGGCTCATCTCAGCCGACCGATACAATCCACCTCAGTGCGGCCGCTCAAGGCCAGATCGCGGGTCATGACGCCGATGGCGATTAGTGGAACAGGCCATCGCTTTCTGTGGCCTGTTGAGTGTGGAACAGGCCATCCCTTGTTCATAAACCCGTAACGGTCGCCGTGCTATTCCTCTAACAACCATTTGTTTTGAGGAATCATGAAGCTATCTCTTAGACTTGCCTATACGTGTGTCTCCGCGTTGTTGCTCGCCCATGCCGCCCTCGCCCAATCCGACGTAGCAGCCATCTCCGGATTTGTCAAGGATCCCTCCGGGGCTGTCATCGCCAATGCGAATGTAACAATAAAAAATGAGTCCACCGGCGCCGAACGCCAGGTCGCCACGAGTAACTCGGGTTACTATGTTGTTACTAACTTGACGCCCGGCGTCTATACACTCCTGGTTCAGGCCGCCGGTTTTCAACGCTACTCCAAGACCGGCAACAAAGCTCGATCCCTCCATTAACACCACCGTTGACGCGAATCTCCAGGTCGGTAGCAGTACCGATACGGTCAACGTCGTTGCCGATGCCGCCACCATCCAGACCGAAACCGCTACGCTCGGCAAACTGGTCTCAGGCGAACAGATCCAGAGTCTCGAACTCAACGGCCGCAACCCGTTCTACCTCGCCCAACTCGAACCCGGCGTGCGCCGCGGCAACTCCATCGCCGCCTTTAATTTCAGCCTGGACGACCAAGTCAACATCAACGGATCCCGCCGCGATGACAACCTCATCACCATCGATGGCGCGGTTGGTACCCGCACTCGCGGCAACGGCTCCAGTATCGGTGTAGCCGATGCCGATTCCACTCAGGAAGTACAGATCCTCACCGGTAATTACCAGCCAGAGTATGGACGCTCCTCCGGCGGCCAGATCCGCATCGTCACCAGGGGCGGTACCCGCGATCTCCATGGCGCCTTCTACGAATACTTCCGTAACTCCGACCTGAACGCCAACACCTGGTCCCGGAATGCAACAGTAGGGTCCGCCGTCGCCAATAACCCGGCCCCTTTCCGCTTTAACCAGTTCGGTTATAACTTCAGCGGTCCTATCTATGTTCCCGGCGTGCACTTTAACTCCGACCGGAATAAGTTCTTCTTCCTCTTCGGTCAGGAATATGTTCGCTTCCGCCAGGACAACACCGCGTTCCAGAAGGTCCCATCGGTCGCGATGCGCGGGGGCGATTTCAGCGAGTTACTGAATCCCGCTAACATCTATTACGGGAAAGTAGTAACTATCAAAGACCCCACCACAGGTCTCCAGTACCCCAATAACATCATCCCGAAAAGCCAGCTCAGCCCCACCGGCATCGGCCTCCTCAGTGCCTACCCTCTCCCCAACGCCACCCAGGGCGCGAATAACTGGGTCGCCGATCAGAGCGCCCCCACGGATCAGCGCAAGGACACCGGCTCTTTCGATTACCTCCCCAATCAAAGCCACTCCATCCGGTTCCGCGTGCTCAACTACGATTTCATCAGCGTCACACCCTTTCAGGGCACCTACAATCTGACGCCGCAGATCCAGAGCCGTCCCAACCAGACCGCCTCCCTTAGCCATACCTGGACCATCAGCCCCACCTTCATCAACGAGGCCCTCTTCACCGCCAGCGTCGATCACGTCAAGACCGTCTTCGATACCTCTTCCGGCCTCGCCGATCGCACGAAATACGGCATCAACTACCCGTACATCTTCCCCGGCACAAAGGAACTCGCCAACAAGATCCCGACCGTCAACATGTCGGGCGTCATCGGTACCCTCGATGGCGGCCCGTACCCCTCTCACTCAGGGGGTCTCGTGACGGATCTCTCGGACAACATCACCAAGATCCTCGGCAGCCACACTATCAAAGCCGGCTTCCTGTGGGAACGCGATGGTGAGAACGATTTCGACCAGATCAACGTCAGCTCCACCACCCCCGGCGCGACAAATAACCAGAACGGCTACTTCCAGTTCACCGACGGCCGCACCGGCGCCCCCACTTCAGGCTCCGCCCTCTCGAACGCCGCCCTCGGCCTCTTCGACACCTACGGCGAAATCGGCCAGAAGGATTACACCCTCTACCGCGCCAATATGTACGAATGGTTCGTGCAGGATTCCTGGAAGGCTACGCCAAGGCTCCGCATCGAGTACGGCGTGCGCCACACCATCATCCAGCCGTATTACGCGCTCTGGGGCAACATCGCTATCTTTAACCCCTCGCACTACGTGGCCGCCAACGCGCCCGTGGTCGACCCCAAAACCGGCTTCACCTCCGGCGGCGTGCCTTATAACGGGATCACCATCCCCGGTTCCGGCTTCCCCAGCGGCGCTGCCGGACGCATCCCCGGCGCTGCGACCGGCCAGTACAGCGGGCTGTTCCACAACACCAGCCCGGGGTACTCGTCCATTGATTGGGCCGATTTCCAGCCGCGCCTCGGCGTCGCCTACTCCACCGGCAGCAAGACCGTGGTCCGGGCCGGAGTCGGCCGGTTCGTCACCCGC
>JAOAPQ010000090.1 GCA_025462965.1 Bryobacterales bacterium | reverse complement strand
GACATGGATATTTGGATCGCCCTGAATCCTGAAAATGCCGAAAGGGCGGCGGACGCGTTACGCGAGTTCGGATTTCACACCGCGACCGGCGATCTATTCGCGCAGCCGGACAAGATCATTCGCATGGGCGTACCTCCGCTCCGCATTGAAGTTCTCACGTCGATATCGGGCGTCAAGTTCAGTGAATGTTTCGCGCGCCGCATAACTCCAGAGCTTGACGGAGTGACCGCACATATCATCTCGATCGAAGATCTGCGAGTGAACAAATTGTCGAGCGGCCGCTTAAAAGACCTCGCGGATCTCGAGGAACTTGGCTAATCGCGCAATCGTCTGTGATAAAACTGCAAGCAGCCACTTGCATGGTCACTGCTGAACACCCGAGCACCAGGGATCGATTGGTGGCTGCCGCCCTCGCGGTATTTTCCCGCGAGGGAACAGCCGCGACAACCAAGGAAATTGCTCGCGCCGCCGGCGTGAACGAAGTGACGCTCTTTCGTCATTTCGCAACCAAGGATCAGCTGCTGACCGCGGTCGTGGGCGAAGTGGTTCGCGCTGAATCGGAGGCCCTGGACCACGTGGACTTCGAGCACTTCGATCTGCTTCGGGATCTCACGCGCGTCGCTTCGGTGTTCCATCGAACAATGGACCGATACCAGGGCTTTTCGCTCACCATGCTCGCGCAACCCATCCATCGGGACCTTGCGGAAAAAGTCGTCCGTGAAGTAGTTCAGCCTGTGCGGAACAAGTTCATCGCCTATCTTGCCGAAGGCCAGCGCCGCGGACTGGTTCGGAAAGTGGAACTGGCGCCTGCCGTGGACGCCTTCACAGGCATGATCTTCGCCGGCGTATTGCGCGGCTCCATCCATCGGCCCGGTTACTCGCAACGCGTGTACCTGGAAACCTGCGTCAGTCTGTTTCTGACCGGCATTAGTATGCCACAATGCAAGTGAGCACTTGCATCCTCCGTGAGCACCGCGCAGACCCGACCGATTGCCGCCGCTCCCGTCGATCCGATGGGGGGCTGGACGCCCAAGCACAACCGCTGGGCCGTTGCCCTGACAGTGACCTTAGCCACGTTCATGGAGGTTCTCGATACGTCCATCGCGAACGTGGCCCTTCCGCATATCGCGGGCAATCTTTCGGCCGATCAGAACGAATCCACCTGGGTGCTCACCAGCTACCTGGTTTCGAATGCGATCATCCTGCCGATCAGCGCGTGGCTTGCGACAAGCTTCGGCCGGAAGCGCTTCTACATGACCTGCGTTGCGCTCTTCACCGTGAGCAGCTTCCTGTGCGGGTTGGCGCCCAGCCTCGGCATTCTGGTTCTGTTCCGGGTGCTGCAAGGTTTCGGCGGCGGTGGCCTCGCGCCCAGCGAGCAGGCGATCCTCGCCGACACGTTTCCACCCTCGATGCGGGGAATGGCTTTCGCTATGTACGGGATGGCCGTCGTGGTTGCGCCCGCGATCGGGCCTACGCTCGGCGGCTGGATCACCGATAATTTCGATTGGCGCTGGATTTTCTATATCAACGTGCCAATCGGCATTCTGTCGCTTTTCCTCACGCAAAGAATGGTGGAAGATCCGCCTTACCTGCAGGCCGAACGCCACAAGAGGGGCAATAAATTGAGCGTCGACTACATCGGTCTCGGCCTGATTGCGCTCGCCATCGGATGCCTCCAGGTGGTCCTGGATAAGGGCCAGGAAGCGGATTGGTTCGCCTCCGCCTGGATCACCATCTGCCTGGCTTTGGCGATCACTTCGCTTGTCGCCTGGATCGTCTGGGAATGGAGGCACCCGAACCCTATCGTAGATATCAAGCTCTTCAAGCGGCGGAACTTTGCCACTGCCATGTTCTTTACGTTTGTCCTCGGGATCGTTTTGTTCGGAACCACGGTAGTGATACCGCAGTTCCTGCAATCGCTGCTTGGGTACTCCGCCATGAAGGCCGGCGAAGCGCTTTCCGGGGGCGGGTTCGCAATGATGATCATGATGCCCATCGCCGGCGTGCTGGTGTCGCGGGTAGATGCGCGGTTCATGATCGCGACCGGTTTCGCGATGACCGCGGCCTCGCTTTATCACATGGCCACGCACCTCAATCTTCAGATTGATTTTCAGACGGCTGCGATGCTGCGGGTGTACCAGACGCTTGGGCTCGCCTTCATCTTCATCCCCTCGAACACGCTCGCTTACGTCGGAATTCCGCGAAACAAAAATAATCAGGTCTCGGGCATGAACGCGTTTATCCGGAACATTGGCGGCAGCATAGGGATTGCGGTTATCACAACATTCCTGACCAGGCTGGCGCAGCAACACCAGACTTATATGGTCGCGCACGCCGTAAACGGGAATTACACGTTCGACCGCCTGCTGCGTAGCCTGAGCCAAGGGTCGGCCGATGCCGGGGTCGCAACCCGGCAGGCTTACGCCCGAATCTACGGCATGATCCAGGCGCAGGCCCTGACGCTCGCGTACGTCGATGTCGTAATGGTGATGGCCGTGGTCGTGGCCGGCCTCATCCCTCTTGTGTTCCTGATGAAGAGGGCCCCGAAAGCTTCAGGCGACCAGCCCCCCGCGCACTAAGTCTGGGCCGACCAGGCCTTCATTTCATCGGCCGAGGGCCCGTACATTCCGGGGATCTCCACTTCGACCAGCCGCAGATACACGCCCAATTGGCCTCTGTGGTGAACCATGTGGTTCATTACCATTCCGCGCCAGACTGCTGTGCGAGGCATCGAGAACAGGTCGTTGCCGCCATACTTCAAGGTCCACGTCTTGGCCATGTCTTCGTCGGTAACCGCCGCCAGTTTCTCCCGCGCGGACGCTACGTCGTTGTCGAACTTCTCCAACATCGCCTGACGCGATTCCGGTTCGTAGCCCTTCTGACCGGCTTCTATTTCCAGGACCTCCACTTCGAGGGTATGCCGACCCCATGCGGGCATCTCAGCTACGTGGCCGGCCAGGCGTCCCAGCTTCATCGATTTCTCGTGCGGTTTGTAATCGAACTTGTCTTCCGGAACGATCGCGAGGATCTTGCGTGTGTTCGCCATCTCCTCGTCGAACTCGGGCAAAAGTGCTTGGCTAATGGACATGTTGTTTCTCTCCGCCGCGGATGCGGCACCACGGAGAATATCACGGCTAAAAGGCGAATACAAGGCGAAACTTTGACTTTCGCCGCCGCGACGACCGACCGCGTTCCGTTACATAAGCAAGGAGCCCAGAGAACGCCCGTAAGGTAAGACCCGGTTGCCGTGGACGGCGACATCGGCCACGTGCGGAATGCCGGAGCCGACCGCCACGGCCAAGGACACAAGCGCGTATCGATTCTCAGAATCTTTGATTTGAGCAGCTATCAAGCGAAAGAAATCGCGTCTTGCGCCTGCGTGAAAAGCATTGGTCGTTTGACGAGAACAAGGTTCGGCCAACGTACGTTCCAAGCACAAGCTCGCTCGATCATTTAAATGGTCCGATCCCAAGTAGCTGAGATCCCGAACTAAAAAAGACTCTTCCAAGCCCATCGACCGATACGCCGGCGACCGAGGATCGATCAGGC
>JAOAPQ010000691.1 GCA_025462965.1 Bryobacterales bacterium | reverse complement strand
GTCGTGCCCGTCGGCGACCCCCGCTTCAATCGTTTTCAGGACCAGAGCGGTTCCTCGCAGATCTCGGTCGGCGGCGGCCCGGTGCGCGGCAATAATTACCTGATCGACGGCGTCGCCGTAACGGACTACGTCAACCGCGCGGTGATCATACCCAATCATGAAGCTACGCAGGAGATGAAACTCCAAACCGGCACTTACGATGCCCAGATGGGCCGGACCGGCGGCGGAGTGTTCAACATCCTGATGAAATCCGGCACGAACGCGATCCACGGTTCGCTCTTCGGCTATACCCGGCAATCCGACTGGCTTGCGAATAATTTCTTTTACAACGCGAAAGGCCAGGCGCGGCCGGAGACGCCGTATTACAACTGGGGCGGCTCGATCGGCGGGCCCATCGTTATTCCGAAACTCTACGACGGCCGAAACAAGACCTTCTTCTTCATCACCACGGAAAGCTACCGCCAGAAGTCGCCGCTCTCGGACACCTACACGCTTCCCACCGCTCTCGAGCGTGCCGGCAATTTCTCGCAGAGCGCCAGGCCGATCTATGATCCGCTGAATACCACGAACGGCGTTCGCAATCAGTTTCCGGGCAATATCATCCCGGCCAGCCGCATCAATTCAGTCGGCGCCGCAATCCTGGGCTATCTGCCGCTTCCCAACCAGCCCGGAGTCGATACCAGCAATTTCACTGGATTCGACACCCTGACCGATCGCGCGGATCAATACACCGCGAAGGCCGATCAGGAAATTTTCCAATGGTGGCATGTCAACGCCTCCTACATGCATTACAAGAGCCGCGAACCGGGCGGCAACACGCTTGGCACCATACCGGGCGGCAGCGGCAACGGCCCTTATTTGCTTTTCCGTAAGGTGGATTCCACAGTTGTCAACAGCATCATGACACCCACGCCGACCATGGTCGTCAGCCTGCGCTACGGGTTCAATCGTTTCCCGAATTTCACCGAAGGCATCAGCTACGCGGCGGGCTTCAACCCCGCGACGCTCGGCTTTCCGTCAAGCTTCGTCAATTCCCTCCAGGCCGCTTATTTTCCCCAGATCGATTTCATCAACAACAGCATCAGTAATGTTTCGCCTGCGAACACGGTGTTCCATTCGAACAGCTTCTCTGCCAGCGTCGCGAAGGTGATCGGCCGTCACAGCATCACCACCGGATTCGACTACCGCCGCATCAGTACGGACTTCTTCAACCGCGCCACTGCGGCCGGCGATTTCGCGTTCAACGGGATCTTCACGGGACCTACCGCGAAAGCCGGTTCGGGGATCGATTTCGCGGACGCGCTGCTCGGCTACCCGTCGAGTGGGAGCGTGAACACCACCACAAAGCTCTTCACCCACGTAAACTACTACGCCGGCTACATTCACGACGATTTCCGGGTTTCGAACAAGCTGACCCTCAATATGGGCCTGCGCTACGAATATGAAACCGGTATCAGCGAGAACAGCAATCACTATGTGACCGGGTTCAACCAATCGGCCGACAACCCGCTTGCGGCCAAGACGGGCTATCCCGTCAAGGGCCTGCTGCAGTTCGCCGGCGTCAACGGAAGCCCCACCTCCGCCGGCCGCGCGCAGACCACCAAGCTCGGACCCCGCGTCGGCGCCGCCTACCAGTGGAATGAGAAGACCACCTTCCGCGGCGGCTTCGGCGTCTTCTACGCGCCCATCCGCTTCGCCGACGACGCCAGCCTGGCGCCTGGCTATACCCAGACTACCGGCTACGTTTTCAGCAACGATGGCGGTGCGAACCCGGCCAATTCGCTCAGTAATCCGTTCCCTTCCGGCATTCCTCAACCCGTCGGCAACGCGCTCGGCGGCTTGACCGGCGTCGGCCAGAACATCAACTTCATCGACCAGAACCGGACCTCCGGGCTTGTCTATCAATATTCCTTCGATATCCAGCGCGAACTGCCCTATCACATCGCCTTTGAGGTCGGGTACGTGGGCTCCGATTCGCACCACCTGCAGGCGAGTTCCACCGGCAACAACTACATCAACATCAACCAGGTCCCGACAGCTTATCTGGCACTGGGTTCGCAGCTCAATCAGCCAGTACCGAATCCGCTTGCCGGAAACGGCGGCATCATCAATTCCGCGACCGTTGCCAGAGCGCAGCTGCTGAAGCCTTTTCCCGAATACGGCACCGTCGGTATTGCGACCAACCCCTCTTACGCCAACTACAATTCACTTATCCTCAAGGCGCAAAAGCGCCTCGCTTCCGGCGTCACATTCCTTTCTACATTTACGTGGTCCAAGAATATGGACAACGAATTCGGCAGCGGCAATTTCCTGAGCGGAAGCGTGACGGCGCCGCAGGACTACTACAACCTGAAGAACGAATACTCTCTGGCGGTCAGCGATACCCCGGCGCGCTTTACCAATGCCTTCACTTACGAACTGCCGTTTGGAAAAGGGAAGCCGTATCTAAGCGGCAGCCGGCTGTTGGATTACGCGGTGGGCGGCTGGAGTCTCAACGCGACCAGCATCTACCAGTCCGGTTTTCCGCTGGCCATTTATCAGGTCAATCAGAATAGCGGGATCGGAGCGGGAGCGCAGCGACCTAACTCGACGGGAGTCAGTCCCTCGGTGTCCGGTAGCGTGGAATCCCGGATTAACCAGTACATCAATCCGGCGGCTTTCTCCGCGGCCCCGCAGTTCACGTTCGGCAACGTCGCTCGGACCAGCAACTACCGCGGGCCGGGGATGAAGAACTGGGACGCCTCGCTCTTCAAGAAGTTCGAGATCTATGAGAGGGTCAAGGGTGAATTCCGGTTCGAAACGCTGAACACCTTCAATTCGCCGCAATTCTCAAATCCCGGCACACAGTTCGGCAGTTCTTCCTTCGGCAAGATTACTTACCAGGCGAACTTCCCAAGACTGGTTCAGCTAGGGGTTCGTTTCTATTATTAAAAACAACCACCGAATGTGTCGGATTCGTGTATGATCTTTAGCAAGAGACTTTCTCTCCCGTCTTCCGATCCCGCCCTGTTAGCGAGGCGTCTCTTTTCGGAGCCCCTGTCCGCTCCTCATCGCGTCTGACTGCCTTCGGCGTCAAATATCAAAACCGGCTTCATCCACATTTAGTATTGCTGTCTGGCTGGACCGCCCAGTATGACGGTTCAAGGTTCGAAGCGCAGTAAAAACCCTGGAGAGAGAAACAGACCATGAATGACATTCTGAACGCAGAGCAGGCTACGGAAATCCTGAAGAGAGGTTTTTCGCGGAGGGCGCTCGGCCGCTTCGCGACCATGATCACCGCCGGTGCGGCGCTTCCGTTTTATAACGAATCGGCTATGGCTCAACTGTCCATGGTGAAGGACATCCCTGCCGATGCGGTGAAAATCAACGCCAACGAAAACCCCCTCGGTCCATGTCCTGAGGCCGCCGAGGCCATCTACAGCGTCGTCAAGAAAGGTGGCCGTTATGAATACGACATCACCTTCAACATGGCGAAAACTCTCGCCGCCATCGAAGGCGTGAAGCCGGAATACGTCCAGCCTTATGCCGGTTCGAGCGAACCTCTCCACACCACCGTGATGGCGTTCGCCTCACCCACCCGGAGCTTCGTCCAGGGCGATCCCGGCTATGAAGCGGGCGGTCGCGCCGCGAAGTTCGTAGGAGCCAAAGTCATCGCGGTGCCGCTCACGGAGGATCACGCGCACGATGTCAAGGCCATGGTCGCCGCCGATTCGAACGCCGGCGTCATCTACATCTGCAACCCCAACAACCCGACCGGCACGCTGACCAAGCGTTCGGACATCGAGTGGGCGCTGGCTAACAAGCCGAAGGGTTCCATCCTTCTGCTCGACGAAGCCTATCTCCATTTCTCCGACGCCACGCCGACCACCGATCTGGTCGCGCAGGACAAGGAAATTATCGTCCTCCGCACGTTCTCTAAGCTATTCGGAATGGCCGGCCTCCGCGCCGGAGCCGCTATCGGGCGCCCCGATCTCCTCGCGAAGATGAAGAGCTACTCCGCCGGAGCCCTGCCCATAACCGGGATGGTGGGTGCCGACGCCAGCCTCAAGGTGAAGACGCTGGTTGCCGAACGCCGCAAGAACATGCGCGCCATCCGCGCGGAAACTTTCGACTTCCTCGCGAAGCACAACGTGAAGTTCATCCCGTCGGACAGCAACTGCTTCATGATCGATACAAAAGGTCCGGCCCGCCAGTACATGGAAGCCATGGCGAAGGAGAAGGTGTATGTCGGCCGCAATTGGCCGTCCATGCCTACCTGGAGCCGCATCACGGTCGGCACTGCGGACGAAATGAAGAAGTTCCAGGCCGCCACCAAGAAAGTACTCGCCTAAAGGGCGCGCAGCACGAACCCCGGCCCGGAAGACTAAGAGTTTTTCCGGGCCCAGTCTCATATGCTCAAGGCACGCTTCCCGAAATACTCGTGGAATGCGCTGACTGGGGATCTCTTCGGCGGCTTCATCGCGTCGCTGATTGCGTTCCCCTATGGGCTGGCGATGGCCTCTTTAATGGGGCTTCCGCCGATCCTCGGCGTATTCACCTCGATTCTGACCGCCCCCATCACTGCGCTGCTCGGGCGCAATCCCGTAATGATCGGCGGCGTTTCCTCGGTGACCGTGCCGTTCATCCTTGTCGCCGTGCACGATCAGGGGATAGGAGGCGCGGCCAAGGTTTCCATGGTAGCGGCTGTCCTGATGCTGGTCTTCAGCACCCTCCGGCTGGGACGCTATGTCGCGCTGGTTCCGCACCCGGTTATGGCCGGGTTCTCCTGCGGCATCGGCGGCATGATGGTCATCTCACAACTCCACACGATTTTCGGCTACAAGGGTAGTTCCATCGACGCCAGCCTTTTCGGGCAACTCGAAGATTGCATCGCGAACATCACGCATCTCTCGTGGAGCACGACGTTAACGGCGCTCGTCGTGATGGTATCTGCTTCGGTGGTGGGCCGCATCTCACACAAGCTCCCGGCGCCGCTGATCGGAATTGGTGCGGCCGTACTCGCGGCCACTGTCTTTCACTGGAATTCGAAAGAGGTGGGGATGCTGCCATCCACGATCCCGCCGTTTATCGGTTTCGCGTGGCGTCCCTCCGATGTCTACACTGTCTTACCCGCTGCTTTCGGCCTGGCCTTTGTAACATCAGTCAACTTGCTGGTTACCTCGCGAGTGGTAGAACACTTTCGCGGAAGGCACAAAGCCATGAAGAAGGCCGACGCCGATCGCGAACTCGGAGCCTATGGCATTGCCAACCTGGCGGCGGGAATGTTCGCAGCACCCATGAGCGTTGGCATACCGGCGCGAAGCCTGGCCAACGTGCAATGTGGAGGCACTTCGCGCCTCTCCAACCTGTTTCACGCCGGATTTCTAATCCTGTTTGTGACCGAGGCCGGGGGCTTTATCAAGCATCTGCCGCTCGCCGCTCTGGCAGGCGTGACCGCCTGGATGGGCGTTCGGTTAATGGAATGGAGTATGTGGCGGCGGCTTCTCATCATGCGGCGAACCGATGCCGCTGCCTTTCTGACAACATCGGTCGCCGCCTTGTTCCTGAATGCCGTATTCGCAGTCGGCCTGGGCATTTCGTTCTATGTTTTCAGCTACCTCTATCACAACTACTTCTCAACCCGAAGGTTGTTGGTTACGGAAAACACGCCGGGGACACCGTTGGCCTGAACATTCGCGATATTCTTGTCGGTTTCGTTGGCGACAACTCCCTCCAGCGTTACATTGCCGTTCTTCACAATGATGTGAATGGACGGAACCGCTTGAAATCCGTAGCGCGTGGCAAGCGTCGGGTTGGCGTAGATAGCCCGGTACACCGCCCGCCGGATCTGATCGTCATTCGGCGACAGCGGAAGAACCTCGATCTGATTGTTTACGCTGTTGACGCCTTCAATCCGCTTCACTACATTTCCAGCGTCGGACTTCAACGTGGGATTGGTAACCTGCCCCAGCAGCGTCACGTTGTTATTGGGATCCACCTTAAACGAAAGGTTGTCGAACAGGTTGTAGTACGGTAGCATCACCAGTTCGTGACGCACCTCTTTGACGATATTATCGTGCGTGCGATCGCCCGGCGTCGATGCGGCGCCCAGCGCCGCGGCCATGGCGAACAGAGCCAGGAATTTGCGCATATATACACCTCAGTTAGCGCAACGCACTTCTCTTGCCAGTAACCGGGTGTCGGGACTATGACTCTACTTGATTTGTAACAAAACCGACTCAGCGTCAGCCGCCGTGAAGCTCTCGACCTTCGCTGAATGGTTCATAG